>CAZSTU010000043.1:0-13979 GCA_964609745.1 uncultured Halanaerobiaceae bacterium | reverse complement strand
TGCAAGAATTAATGGCCAGAGTATAAGTGAGGCTGGAATTAACGGGAGACTGGCTGGTTATTTTGGAGTTCCAGCAGTTTTTATTTCAGGTGACCAGTGTGCGGTTGAATGTGCAAAAGAAGAGCTAAATAATCCTGTTGGAGTGGTAGTCAAACATACCATTGGTAGGACATGTGCTGAGCTTTATCCCTTTAAAAAAGTAAAATATAAAATAAATGATGGTGTGGCCCGTGCTATGGAAAAAATATCATCATATAAACCTGTGCTGGAAGAGGGTTCTAAAGAATTAGAAATTGATTTTGTAAAGACAAGCATGGCAGAAATGGCTTCTCTAATTCCCGGTGTAAAAAGAATAAATGGTAGAACAATAGTCTATTCAACAGAAGATTTTCTTGAGTTATACAAAGTTTTTATGGCTGCTATTGTTATGGCAAGTAAAAGTAATTAATAAGGGAGTGTTAATTCATTAATGAGAGAGGTGATAGTTATTGGCGCTGGTCCTGCAGGAATGATGGCTGCAGGAAAAGCGGCTGCCAGGGGAAAAGATGTATTATTACTGGAAAAAAATAAAAAACCAGGTATAAAACTTAGTATTACAGGTAAAGGACGCTGTAATATTACTAATAAAACGACTGTAAAAGGTTTAATAGATAATATAGCCACAAATCCAAGATTTTTATATAGTGCTTTTTATAGTTTTTCCAGTGAGAGGTTAATTAAATTTATGAATGAGCAGGGTCTGCCCACCAAAGTAGAAAGAGGTGGTAGAGTCTTTCCTGTATCAGATAAAGCAGAGGATGTAGTTCAGATAATGATAAGTTTTATAAAAGATAATGGTGTAGATATAGAAAATGTCGGAGTTAGTGATATTTCACAAGATGGAAATAATGTTTTTAGAATTATTACTGAAAATAATAAAATATATAAAAGTGATAAAGTGATTTTGGCTACTGGAGGGTGTTCTTATCCTGCAACCGGTTCTAGTGGAGATGGATACAAATTTGCCCGGAAAATGGGTCATACGGTTACGCCTATATATCCCTCTCTTGTTCCTTTAAAAACAAAGGAAAAGTGGGTAAAAAATACTGATAATTTAAACCTGCGTAATGTAAAATTAAAATTATATGATGAATATAACAATGAGATTTACAGTGATTTCGGGGAAATGAATTTTAGAGAAGAAGGGGTTGATGGTCCCATAATTTTATCGGCAAGTTCAAATATAAAGAATCCTGTTGAAAATAATTATTATTTGAGTATTGATCTTAAACCTGCTTTGAGTTTTGAAAAACTGGATAAACGTATTCAGAGAGATTTTAAAAAATATTCTAGAAAATATTTTTCCAATTCACTTAATGACCTTCTTCCTGTTAAATTAATTCCAGTTATTGTGGGAATGGCTTCTATTCCTCACGACAAAACTGTTAACCAGATTACAAAAACAGAGAGAAAAAATTTAGTAAGTCTTTTGAAAAATATAAAACTTTCTTTGGAAGATTATTATCCTTTTTCAGAAGCCATTATTACTTCAGGAGGTATTGCTGTAGATGAAATAGTTCCTTCTACCATGGAATCAAAAATAATTAATGGCTTATATTTTGCTGGAGAAATCATTGACGTAGATGGTTATACAGGAGGTTTTAATTTGCAGATTGCCTTTTCTACTGGCTATCTGGCTGGTATTAGTTGTTAAACTAAAAACCCTTTCCTGAAAAGATGGAAAGGGTTTTATATAATATTAAATTAAGTCTGTTGCAGTTGTTCAGTTATAACCTGATTAACAGTTTTCATAACTTTGTTAAATTTTTGCTGGGCTTCCATGTATTCCTTTATAACATCATTTTCCTGCATTTTTGCCTGCAGGGACTGGATATTTTTTTGCTGTTTTGGTGTTATTTGTTGGCCATTAGCCTGTGCCATCTGTAATCTTTTTTGCTGAGATTCAAACTCATCCATAAGTGAACTTGCTTTTTCATTATCTCGAATTTTACTTTCAGCTTCCTTTAATTCAGTATATTCACTTGAATTGGCAAGAGCCTTACCCAGAGTTTCTGCCTTTTCCATGATTGTCATAGTATTTTCACCTCCTGGTGAATGGTAAATGTGCTTTTGTGCACTTACCAATAATAACATTTATATTACTTTATGTCAATTGAACGGGACTAGATGGTTGTAGTATTTATTATAATTATTGAGATAGTGTTTACTCATTGGCAATATTGCTATATAATAAAAATAGAGTAAGATTAGCATAAAAAGGAGGATCTTTATGGTTGATAAAATAAAACGACATGTTTATTTAAGCGGGAAAGTTCAGGGTGTAGGCTTTCGTGCTTTTATAAGAAAGAAAGCTAATGAACTGGGGGTAAAGGGCTGGGTCAAAAATTTGTATGACGGGAGGGTTGAAGCTGTATTTGTAGGAGAAGCTGAAGATGTAGAAACAATGATTGAATTTGTCAAGGAAGGTCCAAGGTTTGCAAATGTAAATAATATTAGAGTTTTGGAAGAAGATTATGAAGGTCGTTTTGACAGTTTTGAAATAAAATTTTAGCAGGAGGAAAGATAATGTCAAATGCTGGAGATCTAATATTGATAGCTACAACAACATTTGGACTAGAAGCTGTAGTCAGGGAAGAAATAAAGAAATTAGGTGTAAGAGATTCTAAAATTGAGGTAAAAAATGGTAGAGTGGAATTTCCAGCAAATAAGAAACTTTTATGTGAAGCAAACATCTGGTTAAGATGTGCTGAAAGAGTATTGCTAAAAGTAGGAGAATTCCATGCTCATGATTTTGATCAGCTATATGATGGAATAAAAGATCTGCCATGGAGCAGATGGTTGCCTGAAAATGCCCGTTTTCCGGTTAGTGCTACTTCTGTAAAATCTCAACTGCACAGTGAGCCAGCCTGTCAATCAGTTGCTAAAAAGGCAGTAGTTGATAATTTAGCAAAAAAATATGGTAAAGAGTGGTTTGATGAGGATGGACCTTTATATCAGATTAATTTAAAATTACATAAAGATCAAGCATTATTGACCATTGATACAAGTGGGGATGGACTGCACAAGAGAGGTTATAGGGAATTATCAACTTCTGCCCCTCTTCAGGAAACCATTGCGGCAGGGATGATTTATCTCAGCCGCTGGCACAAAGATAGAAATCTTATTGATCCATTTTGTGGTTCGGGTACAATTCCAATTGAAGCCGCACTTTTGGGGAAAAATAAAGCTCCAGGACTTGAAAGAAAGTTTGCTGCAGAAAAATGGCCAAATATATCAAATGAAATCTGGTTGGAAGTCCGTGAAAAAGCCAGAGAAGAAATTACAAGAGATGGTGAACCACGATTGATAATGGGTACAGATAGAGATAAAAATGTTATTGGTATTGCAAGGCATCATGCTCAAAAGGCAGGAGTTAATGACTGGATACATCTACAAAAAAAAGATTTTTCTAATTTTAGTACAAGCCGTAAATATGGATATATAATTTGTAATCCTCCCTATGGAGAAAGATTATCGAAAAGAAGTGAAGTGGAAAAATTATATAAAATGATGGGAGAAAAATTCAGTGAATTAAGTACCTGGTCATTTTATATTCTGACCTCTCACCCTAAGTTTGAAAAAATATTTGGGGAAAAAGCAAGCAAGAGAAGGAAGCTTTATAATGGTGGCATCGAATGCCATTATTATCAATATTATGGTCCTTATCCACCTGCATAGGGTTTGGTAGTAAAAGTAAAATTTATTTACGATATGATTTCACACTCATTATTAAAAAAAAATACAATATTTTATGATAATTGAAAGGGGTCATAATAATGAATATGGGAAAATATCTCCCAGTATTATCTGGTCTTGCTTTTAGTTCTATTTTTGGTTTTACATTTCTTTTTACCAAGGAAGGTCTTGAAGTGGTTTCTGCCTTTCAGCTTCTGGGTTATAGATTTGGATTTGCAGCAATATTTATGACTTTGCTGGTTATCACCGGTATCATTAAAGTTGATTACAGGGGTAAAGAAATGAAAAGTGTATTTTTGCTGGCAGTTGTTCAACCAGTTCTTTATTTTATTTTTGAAATTCAGGGCATTAATATGACTACTTCTTCTGAAGCAGGATTGATGATTTCTCTCATTCCTGTTGTGGTTACAATTCTGGCAGCTATATTTTTGGAAGAAAAGCCAACAGTTAAGCAATTTATATTTATTATTTTATCTGTAGCAGGTGTGGTTTTTATAGTATTGATGAAGGGTAATTCAGCAGTAGAGAATAATTATCTGGGAATGCTGGTGCTGGGTGGAGCAGTTTTGATGGGAGGAATATATAACATTTTATCACGTAAATTATCTCTTGATTTTAAACCTGTAGAAATTACTTTCATAATGGTATGGTTTGGAGCTATTGTATTTACTTTTATAGCTTTATTAAATTTTGAAGGCGTGCTAAGGGGTTATTTAACACCTCTGGGGCAAAAAAATGTTTTAATTCCAGTATTGTATCTGGGATTACTGGCATCCATAGTGGCCTTTTTTATGATGAATTTTACCCTTTCTCGTATAAAGGCTTTTCAATCTGCAGTATTTGCCAATTTAACAACTGTCATATCAATTGTTGCTGGTGTGATGTTTCGCAATGAACCCTTTTACTGGTTTCAGGTTGTCGGAGCGATAATGATAATTGTTGGGGTTTGGGGTACAAATTATTATGGAAAATTAAAACAACCAGTTAAGAAACTTCAGGTTTAGACCCAGGTGGTTAATTTGGTTTTTTCATACATTTTTTGAAAATAATCAGTTAACATTCTCCGGGCAGAGAAATCTTTAACTGCCATTTCTATACTGTATTTCATCATTTCTATCCATTTTTCCTTTTGTCCGTAATAAGTAGGTATTACCTGTTTTCTTAATATGCGGTATAGAGCTCTTAGATCTTTTTCATCTTCACCCAGTGAATCATTTAATTCAGGATGAACTCTGTCCAGAATCCATCCGGTTGTACCATGTTCAATACCCTCTGCAACCCAACCGTCAAGAACACTTAAATTTAACACCCCATTACTGGCAGCCTTCATTCCCGAGGTGCCACTTGCTTCAAGTGGGCGTCTGGGGTTATTGAGCCAGACATCACAGCCCTGAATTAGATAATGAGCTACTTCCATATTATAGTTTTCCAGAAAAACCACACTGTCTTTATATTTGCGGTCCATGGCTACAAGGGTTGAGACAATTTTTTTGCCATAATGGTCATCCGGATGTGCTTTGCCAGAAAAAACAAGCTGTATTCGTTTTTCCCTAAGCAGATTGTCTATTTGTTCGGTATCTTTGAATATGAGTTCACTTCTCTTATAAGGGGCGGCTCTCCGGGCAAACCCGATTAATAAAGTGTCCAGATTAATATTTGCATTAGTTTGGGTTTTTATATAATTTATTAATCTTTTTTTGGCATTTTGATGTGTTTGCCATAATTTATTATTGTTATTTTTATTTTTAAAAATATTTTTATTCTGCCAGGTGGGAAGGTGGATGCCATTTGTAACATGAATAATTGGGGGTTTATGTGTTAAATCTTTCCACATTTTCCGGGCAGTTTTCCCGTGCAATTCGGATACTCCATTGGCCAGGCCGGCCATGTGTAGACAGGCAGCCGTCATATTAAATGGATTACCACCCAGTTTTTCCATTTCACTGCGGTTTAAGCCATTGTTTGCAGACATTTTGATCAAGAGATCAAGATCATGTTCTTCATTACCGGCAGGAACAGGTGTGTGGGTTGTGAAAATTATTTCTTTTCTTGTTTCTTTCAGGGCCTTTTTGAATTTCATATTATGGCCTTCTATTTTTTCTCTGATTAATTCAAAACCTGCAAAAGCAGCATGACCTTCATTAAAATGATATATGTCAATGGGAATCTTAAGCTTTCTTATTAGTTTAATTCCACCAATTCCCAGAACTATTTCCTGTGCAATACGATCTCTATCATTACCACCATATAGTTTATCACAGATCCATCCGTTTTCCGTGCCAGGGCTTCCGCAGTCCAGTAGATAAAGTGGATTATTATTAAAACAACTTACTTTCCACACTTTGCATTTTATCTTTTTATTTTCAATATTTACGTATACTTCTGTTTCGGTATCTTGAAGACAATCAGGGTTATGAACAGGAAAGGTATCATAGGGTTGACCTGTTTCATTAATATGTTGTGTGGTGTAATCCTGCCACCAGCGGAGTCCAATACCAATTATAGATTTATTTTGTTCTCTGGCAGCTTTTAAATAGTCACCTGCAAGTACGCCTAGTCCACCTGCATAAAGCGGAAGACTTTCATCAAGACCATATTCCATACAAAAATAAGCTATATTTATATTGTCTTTCATTTTGCCTCCTTATTGAACAGATATTTTATATATATTATATTTTAATTATCTGTCTGAATTTTATTCATCATTTAAGGAATTAATAATGGAATAGAGGAGTGATAATATGAAAAATGTAGTTGTTAATGGGGCCTGCGGAAAAATGGGGAAGGAAGTTGTAAAATATATTTTTAATAGTAATAAGGCAAGACTTACAGGAGCATTTGACCGCAATTATGTAGGAGAAAACATCTTTGAGCTTATAGGGATTAAAGGTATTGAAGTATTGATTAAGAATGATTTAGAGGAGATTATAAATGAAAAAGATGTTGATGTTATAATTGATTTTACTTCACCAACAGTTGTTATGGACAATATTAAAATTACTTTAAATAATAATATTAATATGATTGTCGGGACAACCGGTATTACTGATGTTGATTTAAAGAAAATAAAAAGGTTAAGTGAGATAAATGATAGTAATATAATAATTGCCCCAAATTTTTCAATTGGAGCTGTCTTAATGATGGAATTTTCCAGAAAGGTTGCAAAATATATGGATGATGTTGAGATAATAGAAATGCACCATGATAATAAGGTGGATTCTCCTTCAGGAACTTCTCTAATGACAGCAGAAAAAATAGCTAAAAATATCAATAAGAGAAAAGAAAGTGAAATAAATTATATAGAACAGCTGGATTCCGTACGCGGAGGGCAAAAAGATGGAATTACAATTCACAGTGTAAGACTGCGGGGTCTTGTGGCTCATCAACAGGTAATATTTGGTTCAGAGGGTCAAACGCTAACTATAAAGCATGATATTTATGATCGAAGCTCTTTTATGGTTGGTTTAGGAATTGCCCTTGATAATATTGATAATATTGAAGGGCTGGTTTATGGTCTTGAACATTTCATTAATTAATTAGTTGATTTTGCACTATCCTCTCCTTTTTCACATATATTAATAATTAGAAAGGAAAGGAGGGGTAAAACTGAAAAAAATAGCAGTTATTGGTGGAGATAAAAGAGAAAAAATTTTAATAAAAATACTTTCTGAAAAAAATTACAGAATCAATGTATTGCATGATAAAAATTATAGAGAATATAATATTAATTATAGTAGTGATTTACATAAAATTTTGACTGATGTTGATGTTGTGATAGCGCCAATGAGGGGTGCTGATGAAAATGGAATATTATATTCAACATTTGTTAACAAAAACGTAATACTTGATAAAAAATTCTTTGATTATTTTAATAAAAATATGTTATTTATTATGGGTATTATTCGAGATGATATAAAATTTATTCTGGAAGATAAAGATATAAAATATATTGAATTGACAGCTCTTGATGAACTGGCAATTTTGAATTCAATACCAACAGCTGAGGGAGTACTTCAGGCAGCCTTTAAAAAATCAGATTTAACGATTTATGGTAATAAAACCCTGATTACGGGGCTTGGCAGAGTTGGTTTGAGTGTGTCCTGGCGATTAAAGGCATTAGGAGCAGAAGTGTTTTTTGCTACAAGAAGTAATAAAGCAGCTGCGCGTGGTAGAGATATGGGTTTAAAGAGAATAAGTTATAATCAACTGGAAAAAATGATAAATAAATTTAAGTTTATAATTAATACAGTTCCTTCTTTATTATTTACCAAAAAGTTATTGAAAAAAGTTGATGAAAATGCTGTTATTCTTGATCTGGCTTCTTCACCCGGTGGAGTTGATTTTGAATGTGCTAAAGAGCTTGGAGTAAACGCTTTTTTACTTCCCGGTCTCCCCGGGAAGATTGCCCCCCTTACTGCAGCTGAATTTTTGGCAGATATAATTGGTGAAAAATTAAATGAGTTCAGGAGGGGGGAGAAGTCATGAAGCTTAAAGGAAAGACTATTGGTTTTGCAGTTACAGGATCTTATTGTACTCTGGATAAAGCTTTAGAAAGCATGAAAAGTATCGCCGATACAGGTGCCAGTATAATTCCTATTGTATCCTCTGTTGTCAGTGAAAATGATTCGAAATTTGGTTATGCTCATGATTGGTTAAAAAAAATAAAAGATATAAGTAATAACAAAATAATTGACTCCATTGTTAAAGCAGAACCAATTGGTCCTGAAAAATTACTTGATTTATTGATAATCTGTCCCTGTACTGGTAATACTATGGCTAAAATTGCCAATGGAATTATTGATAGTACAGTAGTAATGGCAGCTAAAGCTCAATTGAGAAATAATAGACCACTATTAATATCTATTGCAACAAACGATGGTCTGGGGTTAAATGGAATAAATTTGGGAAGGATTTTGTCTGTAAATAATGTTTTTTTTGTTCCATTTGGTCAGGATAACCCTGAGATAAAACCTAATTCATTAATTTCGAGATTTGACCTGGTAAAAGAAGCTGCAGAGCTTGCACTGGACAAAAAACAAATTCAGCCGATATTGATTGAATATCGTGGTATTTAATTTTGTTTTTGCAATTATTAATTAATATGTTAAAATATAATATAGTTTCATTCAGGCAGGAGGGATATAAATGAATGAATATAATGTTGCTATTGTAGGGGCTACTGGTGCAGTAGGTAGAGAAATGATGTCAATACTGGAAAATAGTAAATTTCCCATAAAAAAACCTGTCCTGATTGCCAGTGAAAGATCACAGGGAAAACTACTGGAGTTTAGAGGTGAAAAGATACCTGTACAAACTATAAAAAAAGGAATATTTTCTGATATAGATATTGCTCTTTTTAGTATAGGCAGTAAATTAAGTAGCAAATATGCCCTGCAAGCAGTTGCTGAAGGGGCGGTAGTAATAGATAATAGTAATGCATTTCGCATGGATGAAAAGGTTCCGCTAGTAGTACCGGAAATAAATCCTGATAAAATAGATGAGCATAATGGTATTATTGCTAATCCTAATTGTTCTACTATCCAGATGGTTCTTGCTCTGTATCCATTATACAGGGAAGCAGGGATTGAAAGATTAGTAGTTAGTACCTATCAGGCTGTGTCAGGGACAGGAATGTCAGCTATAAAGGAATTAAAGAAACAAAGTCGAGCATATTTAGATGAGAAAGAAATAGAAAAAGAAGTTTACCCGGAACAGATTGCTTTTAATGTGCTTCCACATATTGATGTTTTTGATAATCAGGGATATACAAAAGAGGAGAGAAAAGTTGAAAGAGAAACTAGAAAAATATTAAATGATGATCAACTACGTATTACCTGTACTGCAGCTCGTGTGCCTGTTTTTTACGGCCATTCTGAAGCCGTTAATGTGGAACTTAAATCGGATTTAAAGATAGAGAAATTAAGAAATATTCTTTCAGACCAGAATGGAGTTACTTTAATGGATAGTCCGGAAAAGGAAAAGTATCCACATCCTCTTCTGGTGGGTAATGAAGATAGAGTAATGGTGGGGAGGATTCGCCGCGATTTTTCACAAAAAAGAACATATAATTTATGGATTGTAGCCAATAATTTGCGTAAAGGAGCGGCTCTCAATGCAGTACAGATTGCAGAGAAAATAATTTAGGGGGAAGAAAATGAAAAAGATTGTACAAAAATTTGGAGGAACCTCCCTTAATAGTGATCAAAAGCGGAGAAGAGCTGTTTCTAGAGTTAAAGAAGCACTTGATAATGGTTATTTTCCGGTACTGGTAGTTTCTGCTATGGGACGTCTTGGTGATGCTTATGCTACTGATACATTAATAAGCAAGGCTGAAGAAATTGTTCCTGATATTGCTCCAAGGGAAAAAGATTTACTGATGTCCTGTGGTGAAGTTATTTCAGCAGTAATTATGGTTCAATATCTTAAAAAAAATGGATTGGAGGGTGTAGCTCTGACCGGAGCACAGGCCGGTATTATTACCAATAATAGTTATGGAGATTCTCAGATAAAACGGGTTAATCCAGAAAGAATTTATGAACTCTATCGTGAAAATAAAATTCCTGTTGTAGCTGGATTTCAGGGTATTAGTGACAGTGGGGAAATAACTACTTTGGGTCGGGGAGGCAGTGATACAACAGCCAGTATACTGGCTGAAGCTATAAAAGCAGATTATATTGAAATATTTACTGATGTTGATGGGGTTATGACTGCAGATCCCACTCTTGTAGAAAATGCCTGTATTTTAAAACAAATCAGTTATAATGAAGTTTGTGAATTGGCCTATCAGGGAGCTCGTGTTATACATCCTCGGGCAGCTGAAATTGCCAGAAATGCTTCTATTCCTATAAAAGTTCAGTCAATTTATAATGATAAACCTGGAACAGTTATCGAGCAGAATAACCGCATAAAAACTGATGGAGATCGTCCGATTACAGGTGTAGCCAGCAGACATAATATTTTATTTGTTAAAATTATACCGGAGGAATTAACAGAATATGCAGGAGGCCTAAAAGTTTTTAGGGTGCTGGCTGATTCGGGTATTAGTGTTGATTTTATTAATATTAGACCTGTGGCTATTTCTTTTATTATTAGGGAAAAATATAAAGATATGATTGAGTATTTACTGAACGAACATGGATTTGATTATAGATTAAATGATGAGTTTGTAAAAATATCGCTGGTTGGTGGAGGTATGACAGGACAACCGGGAATAATGGCTAAAATTGTTGAAGCTCTTAGCAGGGAAGATATATCGATTTATCAAACTACTGATTCCCATACCACCATCTCATGTTTGATTAAAGCTGAAAGTGAAAAAAAGGCTCTGAACGTGTTGCATGAAACTTTTTCTCTTGACCAAATTCCAAAATTTAAGGAGGACAAAAATGAACGGAGATTTTGGTGAACTTTTAACGGCAATGGTAACTCCCTTTGATGAAAAGGATGGGGTGAATTTGCCAAAGGTAAAGGAATTGGCTCGTTTTTTGATTGACAGTGGTTCGGATGGTCTTGTTGTTCTGGGCACAACCGGTGAGGTACCAACTTTAACAGGTGAAGAAAAACGTGATATACTTAAAGCAGTAGTTGAAGTTGTGGGAGATGAAGCAAAAATAATAGCCGGGACCGGTTCATATTCTACTTCCGCCAGTATTGAAACTACCAGAATGGCAGAAGAAATTGGAGTTGATGGTATAATGGCGGTGGTCCCATATTATAATAAACCACCTCAGGATGGTTTATACCAACATTTTTCCAAAATAGCCAATAGTACTGAATTGCCTGTAATGTTATATAATGTGCCCGGTCGGACCTCTCGCAATCTTGAAGTAAGTACTGTATCTAAATTATCTGAAATAAAAAATATTGTAGCAGTGAAAGAAGCCAGTGGGGATGTTTCACAAGCAGCAGATATCTGCCGTAGAACAGAGGATAATTTTAAGGTGTATAGTGGAGAGGATAGTCTGACACTTCCCATTTTATCTGTGGGTGGTCAGGGAGTAGTAAGTGTTGCTGCTCATCTGGTTGGTTCTAAGATGAAAAAAATGATTACTGCTTTTAAAAACGGAGATATTTATAAAGCTCAGTCGCTTAATGATGAACTATGTCCGGTCTTTAAGGGGGTTTTTATTACTACTAATCCTATACCTGTTAAAACAGCCTTGAATATGTTGGGGCACGAGGTAGGAGGGTTGAGATCTCCCCTGCTTGAGCTGAATAATTCAGAGAAACAGGTATTAAAAGGAATTCTAGAAAATTGTGATCTATTATAAATTTTTAATATAATAATATTTTCAAATAAATGTATTTTCAATGATGGTCATAATAAAAGTTCAAATAAATTGAACGGGTTATTATAAGTAATTACAAGAGATGTAAAAAACTATGGAGGTGTTATTTAATTTATGTCATCAAAAAATAATACAGAAGAAAAGGATATTAGAATGATTCCTCTAGGGGGAGTGGGGGAAATAGGGAAGAATATGATGGCCCTGGAAATGGGAGATGAGATGCTGATTATTGATGCTGGGGTGACCTTCCCGGAAGATGATCAACTGGGAATAGATCTGGTTATACCTGATTTTGAATATGTTGTTGAAAATAGCGAAAAGATCAAAGGAATTGTTTTGACACACGGTCATGAAGATCATATTGGCGCACTTCCCTATTTATTCAAAGAAATTAATGCTCCAGTTTTTGGTACTAAACTTACTCTGGGGCTACTGGAAGGTAAGCTGAAGGAACATAATTTATTAAAGGATCGAAAGTTAAAGGTAGTGAATCCGGGAAGTACTATTAATGTTGGATCATTTGAAGTTGATTTTATCAGGGTAAATCACAGTATAGCGGATACCTGTGCGCTTGCAATTCATACTCCCCTCGGTGTGATAGTTTATGCCAGTGATTTTAAATTTGATCAGACCCCAATGTATGGAGAAGTTGCAGATTTTCATAAACTGGCTGAACTGGGTGATAGTGAACCAGGAGTACTGGCTCTTTTTTCTGATAGTACTAATGTTGAACGGGAAGGATTTACCCTTTCAGAAAAAATAGTTGGTGAAACAATTGACGAAATATTCCGTGGAGCTAGAGAAAGAATAATTGTTGCTACTTTTGCGTCCAATATACACAGAGTAAGACAGATTTTCGAATCGGCATTTGAATATAATCGTAAGGTTGCTGTTACCGGACGTAGTATGATTAATAATGTTGATATTGCCCGTAAACTTGGTTATATAACTATTCCTGATGACATGCTTGTAGATATTCGTGATTGTAGTAGTATGCCTGATAACAGACTGGTATTGTTGACAACAGGAAGCCAGGGAGAACCAATGGCTGCATTGACACGTATGGCACGAGGCGATCACTATCATATTAATATCAAAGAAGGAGATACTGTAGTTCTTTCTGCTTCTGCAATTCCTGGAAATGAAAAACTAATAGGCCAGACTATTAATCAACTTTTTGATAGGGGAGCCAATGTTATTTATGAGGATGTCTCAGGTGTTCATGTTTCCGGACATGCTAGCCAGGAAGAATTAAAATTAATGATGAATTTGACCAAGCCAAAATATTTTATACCTACTCATGGTGAGTACCGTCATCTTCACCGACATGCATCACTGGCAGAAGAAGTTGGTATTCCAAGGGATAACATCTATATAGCAGAACCAGGTGATATTATTCAGTTTGGTGAAGAAGAATTGAAAAAAGTTGGTTCTATTGATGCAGGAGATGTTTTAGTGGATGGATTGGGAATCGGAGATGTTGGTAATATAGTATTAAGAGATCGCAGACTTTTATCTGAGGATGGTATTATTGTAGTTGTTTTAACGATAAACAATAATGGCAAAATACTTGCTGGCCCTGATATAATTACTCGAGGATTTGTATATATTAGAGAATCAGAAGAATTAATTGCTAATGCAACCTCCAAAATTGAGGAAGCACTGGCTGAGTGTGAAAGAAAAAATATTACTGAATGGTCTGTTTTAAAGAAAACTGTTAGAGATACTCTCAAAAAATATATAAATAAAAAGATTAAGAGAAATCCCATGATCTTACCCATTATAATGGAGGTATAAGTTTTATTTTTGATAAGCCCGAAAGGGCTTATTTTTTTGTGGATAAAAACAAGAGTGGTGGTAATAATATGAAATAATAAGATATTATGCAAAAAGGAGTTTGATAAAAATTGAAAAACAAATTAATTCTATCGCCCGATAATCATGGTAATAAAAATC
>CAZSTU010000042.1:0-14020 GCA_964609745.1 uncultured Halanaerobiaceae bacterium | reverse complement strand
TTTTTGTTCCCAAAGTAATAATACATATTCCCTTAAATCAATTTCATATTCCTCATAAAATTTATCCTCTTCCATATACCTCCAACCTTTCTGTAAATTTTTATGATAGTTTAGTGTAGTTTCTAATAATATATATTCAACAATAATTGGTAAAATCCTTGATAAAAATTAATATTTTATATAAATCAAATTAAATCTGCTGCTTCTTCATCAATTATAACTGTTACTTCCGGATGTGTCTGTAATAAAGAAGCAGGTACCTGAGTTGATACGTAACCACTTATAGTTTCTCTTATTGCTTTTGCTTTATTACGCCCACTGGCCAGCAACAAAATACGGCGGGATTTTAATATTGTGGCTATACCTACTGTTATAGCCCGCCGGGGCACCTCATCTTTGGTATCAAAAAATCTACTGTTTGCTTCAATAGTTTCTTCGGCCAGTTCTACTTCATGTGTTCTCACATTTAGTTTTTTCCCCGGCTCATTAAAACCTATATGTCCATTGGGGCCAATGCCAAGCACCTGCAGATCTATCCCCCCGGAACGTTTTATCTTTCTATCATAACTTTTACATTCTTTTTTAACATCATCAGTCATACCGTTTAAAAGATGAGTATTTTCAGGAGAAATATTAATATGTTTAAAAAAGTTATTTTGCATATAATAATGATAACTTTGTGGGTTTTCAGGTGATAAATTACAGTATTCATCAAGGTTAAAAGTTTTTACCTGAGAAAAATCAATTTCATCATCTTCATACATCTCTATCAATTCATCATACATCCCCAGTGGAGTACTCCCTGTGGCAAGGCCCAGTACACTACTGGGTTTAAGTCTAACCTGACTGGCCACAAGTAAAGCTGCCTTTTTGCTCATAGCCTGATAATCTTTTTCTATAATTACTCTCATTATTTATTCTCCTTTCATAAATCCTAAAGTTTTTTACCAAACTTTAGTTTAAATTTATAATTATCACTGCGATAATAAGCTTCCGTCCATTCCACAGGTTGCTGACTTTCAAGAAAAGTTAACTGCTGAAAAAATAGTCCCAGTTCATTTTCGCTTAATTCCAGTTTTGAAGCAACTTTTTCTTTCAGCAAAACAGGTTCTACTGTTGCCTCAGCATAATTTAATCTTAGATTATATTCTTCTTCCAGTAAACGATAAAGAGAATTGTTCTGTAATTTCTTTGGTTTCAGTTCCGGAATTTTTGTTTTTGATAAATATACTATTTCCCAGAGAAAAGGAACTCCTTCCACCCTGCGCAATCTCTTCAACCTATATAAGTTACTACCTGGTCTTAAATTTAATTTTTCACATACCTTCTTATCTCCTTCAATGATTTCCCAGTCAATTAATTCTGTTTGAGAATTAAGCCCTCTTTCTTTAATTTCACGGGAAAAGCTGGCCAGAGGTGAAATAAAATTTAACTCATTTCTACTTGCCACAAATGTTCCCCTGCCGTGTTCCCGGTATAGATGACCATCCTGCACCAGTCTTTCAACTGCCTTATGTACTGTCATTCTGCTTACTTCATGATAATCACATAATTTTCTTTCCGAAGGTATTCTTGTACCGGATTTTATTCCTTCTTTTCTAATAACCTCAATAATACTCTCTTTTAGTTGATAATAGAGAGGCAGAGGACTTTCTTTATTAACTTTTTTCATTTTTTCTAACATATTATGCCTTCCTTCTTGCGGAAATATCCACATGTGGTATATACCACTATAATATGTATTCTAGACTTATTAATATAATCCTTTTTTTAAATTAACAAATTACATTTAACAATAATATATTATATTAATCCTGAAAAAGGAGGTTAAAATCATGGATGTAAAAAACATTTACAGCCCTGGACCCGGGATGGGAAGGATGGAACTGACCAGAGCTTATGTCCCATTTCAAAACTATACTGATAATTATAATCCAGAAGTTGCTTTGATGAAAGGAACGTTTTTCCCTGAATTATGGCGCCCATATCGTCCCGGAAAAATATAGATAGGAGGTGTTTTAAATGGAACACATTAACATCAATCTTTTAAAAGAAATTCAACAATTACAATTTGCCTCTCTGGAAATGGCTCTATACCTGAATACACATCCAAAAGACCGGCGAGCACTTGACAAAAGAAACCAACTTGTAAGAGAACTAAGGCAGTTAATGCAAAAATATAATGAAAAATATACACCGTTATCCCTAAATGCAGGTACTTTTGATTATCCCTGGGCCTGGATTGAAGAACCATGGCCCTGGCAGATTAAATACTGAAAGGAGGTTACGATTATGTGGAATTATCAAAAAATTTTGCAATACCCGGCTAATGTGAGAAGACAGGATCCGGAATTCGCCAATTTAGTTATAACTCAATTTGGTGGCCCTGATGGTGAATTATCAGCCGGTATTAGATATCTGGCCCAAATGTATACCTTTCCCATTCCTGAGGGCAAAGCTACCCTGGCTACAATTGGTACTGAAGAACTTGCTCACTGGGAAATCATTGCCACACTTTTTTACAAATTAACCCGGGGAATACCTGCAGAAGCTCTTGAAGAAGCAGGGATGGGACCCCATTATGTACAACATGGAAGGGCAGTTTATCCCCGGGATGCAGCCGGTGTGCCCTGGCAGGCAGCTTATATTCAATCCATGGAAGACCCCCTTGCCAGTATTCATGAGGATCTGGCTGCAGAGCAAAAAGCTAGAGCCACCTATGAATATTTGATTGACCTCACAAATGATCCGGCCATTATTGATACACTCTCTTTTCTCCGGGAAAGAGAAGTAGTTCATTTTCAACGCTTCGGAGAAGTAATGGACTTATTATATGATCATCTGGAAGACAATCAGTAATATTTAGGCCGCAGAAAATTACTGCGGCCTTTTTATTGACAAAATCCAGTGTCAAAGTTATAATTAAATAAAACATAGAAAAATACTCAACTTTACTGGAGTGATTATTATGTCAAAAGACAAGAATATTAATGATTTAATTGGCAGTACTCCCCTGGTAAAGCTAAATAATATTCCCACACTTAAAAACAGACCATACAGGGTCTTTATGAAACTGGAAATGTTTAATCCAGGTGGTAGTATAAAAGACAGAATAGCTCTTAATATGATCAAAAGAGCAGAAAAAGAAGGCAAATTGAAAGCCGGAAGTACAATAGTTGAACCAACCAGCGGGAATACCGGTATTGGACTGGCTCTTATAGGTTCTAACCGAGGATATAATGTTATACTGGTTATGCCAGACACCATGAGTCAGGAAAGACGTGATTTACTTAAGGCTTATGGAGCCAAACTAGTACTTACACCCGGGGATAAGGGAATGAAAGGAGCCATTGAAAAAGCAAGAGAGCTTGTCTCCCAAAATCAAGACTATTTTCAACCTGATCAATTTATAAATAGGGCAAATCCCGACATTCATCGCCGTACTACAGGGCCGGAAATATTAATTCAAAGTAAAGGCAATATAGATTATTTTGTGGCGGGTGTCGGTACAGGAGGTACTATCACTGGTGTAGGAGAAGTTTTGAAATCTTATGATCCCCAAATAGATATTGTTGCGGTTGAACCAAAAAACTCCGCTGTAATATCGGGTGAAAACCCTGGGCCTCATTCCATTCAGGGTATAGGAGCCGGCTTTATTCCAGATATACTCAATATAGACCTGCTGGATAGAACTATAAAAATCACTGCAGAAGAAGCCAAAAATTATGCCCGGTTACTTTCCAGAAGAGAAGGTATTTTGGGAGGGGTATCTACTGGAGCTAATCTGGCAGCAAGTATTAAACTGGGAGATATAATAAATCAAAATTCAAATAAAGAAAAATATACTATTGTCACAATAGCCCCCGATACAGGTGAAAGATATCTTAGTACCGATTTATATGATTTTGAGAATTAGCCAACCTGATTGTAATCTTCATATTTTTCATCTAATCTTTTTTTGAGTTCTTTTAGATTTTCTTCAAATAAAGCTAATTTAACCCCTATTGGATCTGGCAGGTGATTATGGTCAAGTTCATCTTCCGGCTTTATTTTCTGACCGCGCTTGGCTACAACCCTCCCTGGAACTCCTACCACCGTGGCTTCAGCCGGTACATCTGATAAAACAACAGCACCTGCCCCAATTTTTGCTTTGTCATCAATTTTTATATCTCCCAGAACCTTTGCTCCGGCCCCTACCAGGACATCATCACCCAGAGTAGGATGTCTTTTTCCCTTTTCTTTTCCAGTACCTCCCAGGGTAACTCCCTGATATAAAGTAACATTTTTTCCAATAAGGGCAGTTTCTCCGATAACAACCCCCATCCCATGATCAATAAAAAATCCTTTTTCTATCTCAGCGCCCGGATGTATTTCCACACCTGTCAATAACCTGCTGAGATGAGCAATAAAACGAGGTAATGTTTTAAGACCAATTTTATAAAGGGGATGTATCAAACGATGTATTATGATGGCATGTAAACCGGGGTAACTCAATAACACTTCTATTATATTGCTGGCAGCAGGATCTCTTTCAAACACTGCCTCAATATCTTTTTTTATCATTTTAAACAGTTTTATCATTATGCAACACCTCACAAAAGTTTAGTAATTAAGTCAAGTTTTTATTATTATATCATTTACTATAACTTTTGTGAATGATATTAAAGAAATTATCTAAAAAATAAAAATCCCCGGGTACAAACCGGGGGAGATACTATTGATCATAATTCGTAGCAGCAAATCCTATATCTGTTCGATAATGCATATCCTCAAATTCAATTTCTTCTACCCTATCATAAACCTCATTTATAGCTTCAAACAAACCATCAGCAAGAACTGTTATTCCCAGTACACGTCCTCCATCAGTTACAAATTTATCACCTTCCAGTCTGGTTCCAGCGTGAAATACAAGTGCATTATCATATCTATTTAATTTATCAAGTCCTTTTATTTTCTTACCGGTTTCATAAGTAAGAGGATATCCACCCGAAGCCAGCACAACACAAACAGCCGCCTGATCACTCATCTTTAACTCTGCTCCTGCCAGATTTTCATCAATAACTTTTAACATTAGCTCTACAAAGTCATCTTCTATTCGGGGGAGTATAACCTGAGCCTCCGGGTCACCCATCCTGGCATTAAATTCAAGCACTTTTGGTCCCATTTCAGTTAACATTAGACCGGCATATAACACACCTTTATAATTTATTCCTTCCTGACGGAAAGCTTCAAGTGTGGGTTTGATTATTGTCTCACATATTTCTTCTTCTAATTCTCCACTTACAAAGGGAGTGGGGGAGTAAGCTCCCATACCTCCTGTGTTGGGACCTTCGTCCCCATCAAAAACAGCCTTGTGGTCCTGAGCTGGAGATAAGGGAACAAAATCTTTTCCATCAGTTAGACCCAGTACGGATACTTCTTCTCCTTCCAGAAAATCCTCTACAACTATTCTTTCCCCGGCATCTCCAAAAATTCTATCTTCCATAATTTTATTCACAGCTTCTTCAGCCTGATTAAGATTTGTAGCAATAGTTACACCCTTTCCGGCTGCCAGGCCTTCAGCTTTAATAACAACCGGATATGATACCTCTCTTAAAAATTCCATTGCTTCTTCTGGTGAAGTAAATATTTCATATTCTGCAGTAGGTATATTATATTTATTTAATATTTTTTTGGCAAAAACTTTACTACCTTCAACCTGGGCTGCTTTTTTATTTGGTCCAAAAACTTTAAGATTGCGGGACTCAAATTCATCCACTAGACCATTGACCAGCGGATCTTCCGGGCCAACAACCGTCAGATCAATATCATTTTTTTCTACCCAGTCTGCCAGTTTTTGTATTTCATTGGCTTTAATATCAACTTTTTCTGCTAGATGTGACATCCCATCATTTCCTGGAGCAGCATATATTTTCTCCACCATATCACTCTGGAAAATTTTCCAGACAAGAGCGTGTTCTCTACCTCCACTACCAACCACCAGAATCCTCATTTTTTACCTCCTTTTATGATCTAAAAATAGCATCATTTCGGCCCGGCCCAACACTAATAATTGTTATGGGAACTTCAATTAATTCTTCAATTCTTGCCACAAACTTACGAGCATTTTCCGGTAATTTATCGTAACTATTAATTGATGTTATGTCTTCCTTCCATCCGGCAAAAACTTCATATTCCGGCTCCCAGTCAGCCATAATTTCAAAATTAGCAGGAAACTCTTTTTTTATCTCATCATTAGCTTTATATCCTGTACATAATTTTATTTCAGAAAACCCGCTTAATACATCCAGTTTTGTAAGTACAATTTCTGTGAGACCATTTACTCTCACTGCATGTTTTAATACAGGAATATCCAGCCAGCCACAGCGTCTGGGTCTGCCTGTGGTAACACCATATTCATTGCCTATTTCTCTTAATTTTTCTCCCGTTTTATCCTTTAATTCTGTAGGAAAGGGGCCTTTTCCTACTCTGGTAATATAGGCTTTGGCAACACCAATAACATCATCAATTTTTACCGGCCCTACTCCAGCTCCAGTACAAACACCTCCTGCTGTGGGGTTAGAAGAAGTTACAAAAGGATAAGTTCCATAATCTATATCAAGTAGTGTTCCCTGAGCTCCTTCAAAGAAAACCTTTTTACCTTCTTTCATAGCTTTTTCCAGAAAGAGCGAAGAATTTATAACATGTGGCCTTAATCTTTCAATGCTTTCTTTGTACTCTTCCATTATTTCTTCGGGCCTGAAGGGTTCAGCCCCATAAACCTTTTTTAGTACCTGATTATGATAGGATAAAGTTTCTTTTAATTTATTGTTAAATTGTTTTTCATCCATTATATCTATAATTCTCAGACCACGGCGAGCTGCTTTATCTGTATATGTAGGTCCAATTCCTTTACCTGTAGTTCCAATTTTATCATCAGCCTTTCTTTTTTCTTCAAGACTATCAAGTTTTTTGTGGTAGGGCATAATTACATGGGCAGTCTGACTTATAAATAATTTATCAAGACTTATTCCTCTCTTCTTTAAACCTTCCATTTCTTCAACAAGAACAAGAGGATCTATAACAACTCCATTACCAATAACACAACTGGTATCAGAATATAATATTCCAGATGGAATTAAATGTAATTCAAACTTTTCATCATTAACCACCACAGTATGACCTGCATTATTACCACCACCATAGCGTACAACAACATCAGCTGTTCGGGAAAGCATATCCGTAACCTTACCTTTGCCTTCATCTCCCCACTGTGTTCCAACTACAATTTTATTTGACATATCACTTTGCTTAAACCTTGGTGGTTTAAGCTCCCCCCTCTCATAAGTATAATAACATACTTTTTTACTCAAAACCAAGTCTTTTGTAAATTCTATCTATTTCTTTTATAAAAAAATCATAATTGAAAATATTTTCTATCTCCTCTTTATCCAGATATTTTTTTATTTCTTCATCTTCAATAATTAGCTCCTTATAGTCCCTTTCATTCTCCCAGGCAGCAAGTGCATTATGTTGTGCAATTTCATATGCTTTTTCTCGTTTTAAACCTTTATCCATAAGGGCCAGCATTAATCTTTGAGAAAATATCAAACCATGTGTTCTATTTAAATTATCTTTCATATTATCCTTATTAACTTTTAATTCGTTTAAGACCATTTTAAACTTTTGCAGCATATAATCCACCAGTATACTGCTGTCAGGTAAAACTACCCTTTCTACTGAAGAATGAGTTAGATCTCTTTCATGCCAGAGGGCAATATTCTCCAGGCCAGGAATAACATTTCCCCTTACTACCCTTGCCAGTCCGGTAATCCTTTCACATACAATGGGATTTTTTTTGTGGGGCATGGCAGAAGAACCTTTTTGTCCACTACGAAAACCTTCTTCCACTTCCAGGATATCTGTTCTCTGTAAATTGCGTATTTCAGTGGCGAATTTCTCCAAACTGGCAGCTATTAGAGCTAGATTATTTAAAAAATCAGCCTGCCTGTCTCTCTGTAAAATTTGATTGGTTATCAAAGCTGATTTAAGCCCCAGTTTATCACACACTTTTTTTTCAATCTCAGGACTCACACTGGTGTATGTACCTACTGCCCCAGATATCTGCCCTACACTCACAATTTCAAATAAGTTTTGAATCCGCTTCAGATGTCTATTTAATTCTTCATGCCAGAGGGCCAGTTTCAACCCCCAGGTTATGGGCTCAGCATGTACACCATGAGTTCTACCTATCATGATTGTTTTTTTATGTTTTAAAGCCATTTTGCCTGTAATCTGTATTAACTCCTCTAAATCATTTTCTAATAATTCCAGTGTTTCTTTCATCTGTAAAGCCCGCGCAGTATCTTTAACATCAGAACTTGTTAATCCCTGGTGAACATATCTTGCCTCAGAACCAATCCGTTCATTTATGCTTTCTACAAAAGCCAGCATATCATGCCTTGTTTCTTCCTCAATCTTTTTTATCCTATCTAAATCAACTTCTGCTCTTTTTGTAATCTTATCAGCAGCTTTTTTAGGTATCTTACCCATTTCGGCTTTTGCCTGACAGACAGCAATTTCTATTTCTAACCATTTTTCATATTTGTTTTTTTCACTCCAGACTTTTTTCATGTGTGGCAAACTATATCTTTGTAACAAAGTATTTTATCTCCCCTTTAAATTCTTCTGTATATTTGATATTATTATATCCTCAGTGCAATTATATCTAATAATATACTATTTAGTCAAGAAATGTGGGTTTTTATACTTTGTCGAAATTTTTATAAAGGATTTTTATTGTTTTTCAAGAAATTAATATGTATCTAAAGAGGGAGATTTTCTATGAAAAATCTAGAGATAAGTCAACAGCAAAAAATTCAAATAGCGGAAAAAAAAGAGAGAAAAACACTCGAACTAGGCGCAAAGGCTGTTGACAGCGGGTTTCTCAAAAATCTTCCTGGAGTCAGCCTGCATGTTTTGATCTATCTTTTAACACATCTTGACAGTTCTCTAACCACCCGCATTGAACCCAAAAGACTCACTTCACTTCTGCCCTCTAATCTGGAAGAAATAAAGCTGGCTATATCCCGGCTTGAAAAAAAAGAAATTATATTTATAACTAATTTACGTAATAGTCTTTTAGAAATAAAGCTTAATCCAGAAAATTTGCTTTTTAAACAAAGTGGTGATATTTCCACTAAAGAAAATAATAAACCCGATCAACAAAACAAAAATAATTTTAGAAAAACAATAATAAATAACTCCATCTTATCAGAGAAAAAACTTAAAAAAGCTTTACTCTCCTATCTCCCCTCTGATAAGAATAAAACTATTTTCCGGAAAAAAGTTAATAAATGGCTTAATGATTTTGAACCTGAACTTATCAGAGAGCTTATTAAGAGAGTCGAAAAATGGCTTTCCCGCCGCTGCGATAAAGACGCTGAAGAAGAGGCCTTTTATTATTTACAGGGTATTATTAAAGACTGGTATAAAAAAGATATTTATACCAAAAAGAAATTAAAATATTTTGATCGCCTCTTCCGGGAAACAGGGGATCTGGCAGAAGCATATGGAATAAATCGTCATTATCTAAAACCTGCTCAACTAGATACCTTCAGACGGTGGTTAACCAAAGAACCTGCTCTTGAGCCTGAAGTGATTAAATATGCTATAAAGGAAGCTATTAAACGAAAAAAAGATGGACAACCATCTTTAAAATATATTGAAGATAATTTTATAAAACCCTGGAAAAGGGCCGGTATAAATAATATCGCCCAGGCAAAAAAAGAACTAAAAGAACGTAATTCTAATACAGAAGGAAATCATAATAAAAATAATAAAAAATATATTAAAAAAGATAAAAAAATAAAACACTGGGATAATTTTCACTGGGATGAATTATAAACTACAGGGAGGTTTGCCGTTATGGCCATGGAAGAAAAGTATCTGGCCGAAAAAAATGAAATAACTCAAACTGAATATCAATTACTGGGAATATTGCTGCAGTATCCAGAAAAAATTGATGAAGTGGCAGATGTCCTTGAAGTTAAGCATTTTCAAGATCCCAAAACCCAGCTCATTTATGAGATTTTACTTAATCAATTTCAGCGGGATAATCAAATTTCAAGGACCAAACTTTTTATTAAATTAAAAAATGATGGTATTATTGAAAATTCGGAGGAAACTATTGAACAGCTAACTTCAGGTTTCAATACTGAAGAAGAATTACAGCCTACTATCGATTTAATTCAGAAAGAATATCAAAAAAGCCTTCTTATCAAAGCTGCTGATAAAATCAAAAAATTGGCAGATAAAGATGAAATGGATTTAGGAGAATATCAGGCTCAGGCTCAGGAACTTATTTTTGAAGCCACAAATGAAACTACAGATTTTGAAAAACACATATATTCCATGGATGAAGCTTTAATTCAATCCTTTGAATCTTACCTTGACCGCAAACATAATGAAGTAGATGTAGGTTTAAGAAGCGGCTTTATTTCACTCGACAATTTAATAGGAGGTTTTAAGAAGGGTCATTTAACAGTAATTGCTGCTTCCACCAGTATGGGTAAAACAGCCTTTGCTATAAATATTGCAAAAAATGTACTTAAGCGTAGTGTACCCACAGCTATCATAAGTCTGGAAATGGATGCTCAGGAAATAGTAGACCGAATGATAATACAGGAAGCAAAAGTTAATGGCTGGAAATATAACCAGGGGGAAACAAATGAAAGTGAAGACCAGAGGATATCCCGGGCCCTGGACAACCTCCATGAATTTCCACTAATGATCTCCGATGAAAGGGGTTTAAATGTTGCCCAGATCAGAGCCCGCCTTCGTAAATTCAAAGCACAAATGGATGAACTGGGACTGGTTATTATTGATTATCTGCAAATGATACAGTTACCGGAAGATCATGTTCAAAATACAGCACGGGCTGTAGGAGAAGTAGTACTCCAGATCCGTAATCTGGCTTCAGAACTGGAAACCCCTATAATTCTTATCTCCCAGATCAGTCGTAGTTTTACCAGCCGCCAGGACAAACGACCGGTTCTTTCTGATTTAAGAGATTCAGGAAATATTGAAGAGGTGGCTGACAGTGTTATCTTTTTATACCGTGAGGCACATACCAGTGCTGCTGCCCGGGAAAAAGCCAGAGCAGAGGGAACTGAAGATGAAACAGATATTATTGTTGCCAAACAGCGTACCGGACAAACCGGTTCCATTAAACTATCATTTGAAGAAGAATATATTCGTTTTGTTGATCCAGAAAATGTTTCTATAGAGGAGAACATACCCAATGCTTGACAAAAATAATATAAATCAAAAAATATTTTTCCTCTTTATAGAAAAATATGATCAGCTTTTTGACAGAGGGGAAATTAGTAAAAAAGAAAGGGATGCTGTTTTTTCACTATTAGAAGAGCACGAAAAATATGATCCCCAAACATTCCAAAAAAAATTAAATTCTATTTTTCAAAATAATGAAAAAGATAATAAATAAAGGGATATTAGTTTATGACGACCGGTAAACAACCCAATTATACACTTATTTTTCTGGCAAATTCACTTTTTTTTCTTTACCACAGGAATCGGTGTTTTACTGGCCAGCCTTATTTTTATATTGCTGATGAATAACAAAGAAATCAAAAAAACTTCTTCTACTGGTGACAAAATATCGTTTAAAAGTCAATTAAAAAAAGTATTAAATATTTTCAAGAAACCTGATTTAAGTAAATTTATTATTTGGGCCACTCTGGTAGGAGGCTTTGAAGCCTTTGCCATCAAAGGTTTTGAATCATTTATCCCTACTATACTGACTGAAATTAAAGGCTATAGTTTTATCCGGGCTAATCAGTTATTTGCCATTATTGCCATTAGTGGCTTGATCTTTAAAATGGGTGTAGCCTGTTTGGCTGATAAATATGGCACCAGAAGAATATTAGCAATTATGTATTTTTTTAATATTGCTTTTTTTATAATTTTCACTAGTCAGGTAGCTCATATCTGGAATATAGTTTCACTAATTATTTTTGGTATTTACTTTAAAAGTCATAATACCCTGATTAATTCCTATGTCATGAAATTATCTCCTTCCCGCTATTAGGGCACAGGGTTTGGTTTGTTTTCTACTCTTTATACGGCAATTTACAGTCTGGGCCCACTTTTTGTGGGGAGTTTAAGCGACCATTTTCAACTGGTAACGGGAATGCGTTTCAGTCTGCTCGGTATTTTTATTGCCTTACCTCTTCTATTTTTATTAAATACCTGGGTCGATCCTGCTAAATTGGATACATAAAAGTAGCCCGCCAGAAGGCGGGATTGATTCTTTTTTAATGGTGGTGAATTGCCTTCACTACATCCTTACCTGCAGCCCATAAAGCTGGAAACAAACTGACCACTGTGGTCACCACCACAGCAAAAAGAAACATAAAGATAAAAGCAATTGGGTTCCAGACTCCATATATTCTTCCAATAATGGGAAAACCAAAAGTAGGCATCTCCCCCATACCAAACATATTGAAAAAATCAATACCATAACGATGAAAAAGAGCTACAGCTATATAAGCTGCCAGACATCCTATTCCCCCGCCAATGATACCAATTCCGGTAGATTCCAGTACAAAACTACTAACTATCTCCCATCTTTTCATCCCCATAGCTTTCATCATTCCTATCTCTTCTATTCTTTCTATCCCGGCCAGAATTACCGTATTGATTATTCCCACAGCTGCTATTATTAAAATAATACTCAAAATTATTTTATTTTCTATAGCCTGCATCCGGGTAAGGCTAATTAAAGCTGAAGCTGAGTCCCGCCAGGTATATGCACCAATTCCCTTAGAAAATTTATTATTAAGTTCTTCAGCTACTTTTGGTGCCTTTTCTCGATTATTAAGTTTTATTGCCACCTGAGTAAGACTATCTTCCACATTCAAACTCTTTTGAGCCACATCCAGGGGAACAAAAACTGTATTAGAATTAAGATTAGGATTAGGGGTCTGGAATAGACCCTTTATTTCAAGTTCTATTGTATTATATGTGCCTTCCTTTGTTCTTGCCAGCAGGGTAAAGTAGTCTCCCTGTTTTAAGCTCATCAGCTCTGCCAGTTCCTGGCCAATAACTGCTCCTTTTTCACCAGCTTGAAAAAATTCACCTTTAATAAAATAATTTTCAACACTATATACTTCTTTTTCTCTTTCAGTCTCCACAGCTCTCACTCTCACAGGTAGTTCATCACGGCCATTATTAAGGCGAGCTGAAAATTTAAGATGAGGAGAAAAGGCTTTTATTTCTTCCCTGCTATTTATATCATCTATTAGTTTTTGATCATATTTCAATAAATCTTCTAAAGGTTTTTTCTCTCGTTTTTCCCAGTACTCCTCATGAGCCACCTGCAAATGAGCACTTTCAAAATCAATTATACTTTGAAAGGATTCTTCTCTCATTCCAAGCATCATTGAATAAAAAAATATATAAAAGAAAACAGCCAGAGCAATTACCGCCGCAGTCAATAGTGTCCTCTTTCTGTGTCTTGTTAGATTTCTAAAAGATAATTTAAGTAAAAACATTGCTTCACCCCCAACTGCCAGTATATTACTATCCATTGGTTAACTACAATTTGAACTAAAAGGGATAGCTAAAACTTAATTGAATTGGAATTAATTTAGAATTAGACAGATTTCCGGCCTCTCCCTGTAAGTAATAACTGCCAATCTCCACAGTCAACTGCCCGGGCAGTTGATTGCTATAACGGGGACTGAGCATAAAACTTTCATCATCCAAACTGGCAGCTAACGTTAAACCAAGTTCAGAGAAATTATTCAGACTATAACTGATATTTCCAAAAAATAGATTTAATCTATCATCTACAGGTAATCCTGGTAATTCAGGATCTATATCTGAATCTGAACTGTTTTCCATTAGTTCTCCCATGAGTCCTTCCAATTTTTCCGGTCTTAAATTCAGCACTTCACCCTGAAAATAAGCTCGCTGTGAATAATTAATAATCTTACTGTAATCCAGACCTATTTGGTAA
>CAZSTU010000041.1:0-14023 GCA_964609745.1 uncultured Halanaerobiaceae bacterium | reverse complement strand
CCCTTCAAGATTTAATTTACGATCTTGCTGGGCTCCTACAGCCATATATACAGCTTTATAACCTTTATCTTTAAGCTCTTTAAGAGTTATATCTTCTCCTATAGAAGTATTTACCTTAATATCCACTCCCATTGTTGTTAAAACAGTAATTTCTTCATTTAATAATTCCTGAGGAAGCCGGTATTCTGGTATACCCAGAGCAAGCATACCACCTACCGCAGGCATCTTTTCAAATATAGTAACCTGATACCCTTGTTTCCGCAGGTAAAATGCAGCAGTCAGTCCAGCAGGTCCTGAACCAACTATAGCAATTTTTTTATCTTTTTCTTCATCTATAGAAGGTACCGGAAATCCTCCTTCATTTTTTAGTACATAATCACTGGCAAATCTCTTTAATTCTCTGACAGCCAGAGCTTCATCCAGAGAATTTCGATTACAGGCTGACTCACAAAGGTTATAACAGACCCTGCCACATATTAATACTAGAGGGTTCTCTCCCTGAACAACTTTATATGCTTCCTTATATTTTCCCTGTCTGATTAAATCAATATACATTGGAACATCAACATTTGCCGGACAGGAATTCTGACAGGGAGAAGTAAAAAGTGGAGCACATCTTGAAGCTTCACAATAATTTTCTTCTATATGAGCCAGATATTCGTCTTCAAAATATCTTATAGTGCTCAAAACAGGATTGGGAGCAGTTTGACCGAGGCCACAAAAAGCTGAGTCTTTAATCTGTTCTCCCATTTCTAACAATAAATCAAGGTCCTTTTTGCTTCCCTCACCCTGTGTTATCTTTTCCAGGATTTCCAGCATTCTGGTTGTACCAATTCGACATGGAGTACACTTACCACATGACTCATCTTTGCAAAAATCAACAAAATATTTGGCAAGATCAACCATACATGTTTGATCATCCATAACTATTAGGCCACCAGAACCCATAATAGTCCCCAATTCCTGAAGAGAATCATAATCTATGGGAACATTTAAATATTCTATGGGAATACAACCACCTGAAGGACCACCTGTTTGAGCAGCTTTGAATTTTGCATTATTTTCTAGGCCTCCACCAATATCAAAAATTATTTCTCCAAGCTTTGTTCCCGTAGGTACTTCCACAAGTCCATTATTTTTCACCTTGCCAGCAAGTGCAAAAACTTTAGTACCCGGACTGTTTTCAGTTCCAATTGACCTAAACCACTTATAACCATTTCTTATAATTTCCGGTACATTAGCCAGTGTTTCAACATTGTTAATTATTGTCGGTTTACCCCATAAACCAGAATTAGCAGGAAATGGAGGTTTAGGCTGAGGTTCTCCCCTCTTACCTTCTATTGAAGCCATTAGAGCAGTTTCTTCCCCACATACAAAGGCACCTGCTCCAAGCCTTATTTCAAGATTAAAATCAAAATTACTGGCAAATATATTTTTTCCTAACAGTCCTAAATCTTTTGCCTCAGCTATAGCTTTTTTCAAACGCTCTATAGCCAGTGGGTATTCAGCCCTACAATAAATATATCCCTGGCTTGCTCCTATAGCATAAGCGGCAATGGCCATTCCTTCAATTAACTGATGGGGGTCACCTTCTAACACGCTGCGGTCCATAAAAGCACCTGGATCTCCTTCATCCGCATTACACACAATATATTTTTGTTCACTTTTATTATCAGCAGCAAACTTCCATTTTAATCCAGTTGGAAATCCTGCTCCACCACGCCCCCTTAAACGCGATTCAGTTATTTCTTCAATTACTTCAGCCGGTGTCATTTCTGTAACAGCCTTCCCTAAAGCCATATATGCATTATTTTTAATAGCTTCAGTAATATCTTCAGGATCAATAATTCCACAATTACGCAGCACTACTCTCTGCTGTGAAGCAAAAAAATCATTTTCAAGAGGAATAGACCAGCGTTTTATAATATTACCTTCAATGACATTTTCATTTATAATTTCTCTGGCTTTTTTACCATCAACTTCACCATATAAGACTCTGGTATTTCCCTGTCTTATCTCTAACAAAGGCTCACTGGCACATAACCCAAGACAGCCAGTTTTACTAACCTTTACCTTTTTTAAATTCTGCCTATTAATTTCATCCAGTACACTTTCCCATACTTCTTTTGCTCCTGCAGCCAGACCACATGTACCCATTCCAATAATAATTTGGGTCTGACCAGGATTATTAGCTTCAGTTATATAATTTTTATATTGTTTTAAGTCTTTAACATTTTCTATAACTTTATTGTGTTCAAACTTCTTAATGGCCTTCACATTTATCACTCCTTACATTTCTCCATTTTTATATTTTTCTAAAATATTTATAGCTTTTTCCGGATTCAATAATCCATGAGCTGTACCATTAACTGTCATAACAGGAGCTAGACCACATGCACCAAGACATCGTACCACTTCCAGTGAAAAAATTCCATCTTCAGTTGTTTCTCCTGAGGTAATATCATATTCATTTTCAATCTTCTCAATTATTTCGGCAGACCCCTTAACATAACATGCCGTTCCCTTACATAATGCTATTTGATATTTGCCTCTGGGATGTTCTGAAAAGTGCGAATAAAAAGAGATTACACTGCTTACTTCTCCCGGTGTGATTTCTAAACCTTGAGCTATTTTCTTTTGAACAGCTTTAGGTAAGAAACCAATCAATTCCTGGGTTTGGTGTAATACCTCAAGAAGATTTTCTTCTTTTCCTTTATTCTCTTTAATAATTTCTTCCAAATTTTGATGAATAAGATCTACCGGAGAACTATCTTCTCTCTCAATTAATTTATTCAATTCCGGATTTACCTTTTTCCAATCAATACTTTTAAGTTCCTGTAATTCCTTTTCTAAAAGAGCGGACATAATTTTTACCCCCATTTTTAAATTTTGTGATTGTTATATTTTTCTCAATAAAAATTAAAATAAAAAAGTTTCTTTAATCTTTGAAAATTATTTCACAATGTTTTCTAATATAATTTCTTGCATCATTTATTCCAACTTTCTATTTAACATTTATTTTTAGATAAATTCATTATTACTAATCTTTTATATCCTTTAACAAAAATTAATAACTACAACAAAAAGTCTTTTTATCCTATTATAATAGTAAATTAAGTTAACAAAATTTTTGCCCAATATAAATATCACATATAAATAATAATTTAAGATATAAATTTATTATTTATTGAAAAAATAAAAATACTTTTCTTTTAAAATTTAATTATTTTTTAATGCATATTTGCATCATATATTTATATGTTTTTTATTTACTCTCATATTATATTTTAATTTAAAGAATAACTTTAATTTTATGAATTTTTTCTTAAAGTTTATATAACAGTCTTTATAAGAAAATAAAAAAATCCTCCCCCTAAATAATCTGTATATAAAGAGAGGATTGTGTATAAATTTACACTTAATGCATTATCACATCAAATAATGCAGTACTGCATTATTTGAAATATTTTTTCAGTTTTCTAACTACTGTAGACTGGTTAACACCCAACAACTCAGCCATATCATAAGTAGTATCGGCTTTATCTCGTGCTAATTTTAATAATTTCTTTTCTACAAGGCCCACTGCCTGTTGTATTGGGATCAAATCATTAATTTCAACTTTTTGTTCAGAAAAAGTATTTTCAAAATCAATGAATTCATGTATAGTTTGGGTATCAATAACCTCATTATCATGTGTTATCACAATTCTTTCCAGTAAATTGGAAATTTCACGTACATTCCCCGGCCACTTATATTCAAGCAACATATCCCGTGCCTCTTTTGTTAGTTTTAACTTTCTACCATATTGCTGACTTAAATTCCCAATATAATAATCTACAAGAGCCAAAATGTCTTCCTTTCTTTCCCTTAAAGGTGGAATAGTAATGGGGACTACATTTAGTCGATAAAATAAATCTTCCCTGAATTCCTGTTTGTATACCTGTTTTTTTAAATCTTGGTTTGTCGCCGAAATTAATCTGAAGTCAACTTCAATTGGATCTACTCCACCTATTCTGGTTACTCGATATTCCTGTAATACCTGTAATAATTTAGCCTGCATATTTAACGGCATTTCACCTATTTCATCGAGAAAAAGTGTACCACCATCTGCTTTTTCTATCAAACCTTCTTTCCCTTCTCTTTTTGCACCACTAAAAGCCCCAGTTTCATAACCAAAGAGTTCTGATTCCAGTAAACTCTCAGGAATAGCAGCACAGTTTATTTTCACAAGCCGTTTTCTTGAGCTCTGTTCATGAATATATCTGGCTATAACTTCTTTTCCTACACCCGATTCTCCCATTAACAATACACTTGAACTTGTATCACCTACACGGCGGCTTAATTCCAAAATTGATTTCATGGCTCTTGACTGACTAATTATATGGCCTGGTGAATTAAAATCAGATTCATTATCTTCATTAAGATATTTAATTAATTTTTTACTTTCTTTTTGATTGCCTTCCAGTTGACTTAATTTGGACAGATCTCTGCTATTTATAACAATTCTTAATAATTTGTTATCATTATCAAATACCGGGCTTCCTGTAGTCAAAAGTCTTCTGCCGTCACTTGTATTTTGAATTAACGTAATTTCTCTCTCCTCACTATAACATAGAGCAGAAACTGAAGGAAATATAATTCTCTTTTCTTCAAGCCACTGTACTCTTTTTCCAATAACTTCATCTGCAGTATGACCGATTAAGTCTAGATATGCTTTATTTACTTTTTCTATTTTACCATCTTTATCTACCAGCAGCATTCCATCATAGGATGAATTAATCAATGTATCCATCTGTCTATTCAAACCCTGAATTTCTTTTATTTCATTTCTCTTTTCATTAAGTAAATAAGGTAAACACATTTCAACTTCAGCCAGTCCCTGATAAACGGCAATAGCTTTCTCCCGACAGGAGTCATAGCCACAGGCTCCACAGTCAAGCAAATCATCTTCATCATATTTATCCGTTTTATTTAAAATATTCCAGATTTCCTCTTCTGTGGGTTGTGGTAATGATTTATAATCACTTTCAAATTTTCTGTCAAGATTTACTTGTTTACCTTTTTGAAAATCATAATGTACTCCTGTATTTTCCTCTTTATCGGCACTAATAAAGCTATAAACCGCTTTTTCTTTTTTAAAAAAATTTTCATGACTTAAATCTACTCCATTAATACATCCCTCACAAAATAATATATCCACAAAACCAGGGGAAACTTCCTTCTCTTTTAAACCATTTAAAATATCAAATACTCTTTCACTACCTTCCACTTTTAGATAATCATATGTCATGTTATCTTTATCCTTGGTTACAGCCTCCAATAAACCACCTTTCAAAGGAAGTCTGCGAGCAGAATCTGTTGGAGAATTGCCTTTTTCAGTATTGTAAGTCCGGGAAAAATTGCTCCATTCTATATTTTGTTCCAGTTCTTTGACTTCACTAAAAGTCAAAACAATTACATCATCCTGCCCACTAAATTCTCCCTTTTTGGCCAGACACGGTCCTATAATTACTATTGGTATATCGCTTTTTTCAACTTCTCTAATATAACGGACCAGTGCCTGCATGGGGGAAAGAATTGGAGCAAGGTAATCAACTAATTCTGGATAATAATTTTCAATTAAATTAACTATAACAGGACAGGCAGAACTAATTACAGTTTCTTCTTTCCTATCCAGTAATTTTTTGTATTCCTCTACTATCAATTGGGCTCCCCAGGCAACTTCATAAACCCTGGAAAATCCAATTCCCTTTAAATAATTCTTCCAGTGTAATAAATCAAAATTTGGATCATATGAAGGGAAGCTCGGGGCCAGAGCAGCAGCTACAGGATTTTTGCTTTTCAGCAATTTTCTTACAGATGGTAAATAATCTTTTACTTTTTTGGCCCCCTGAGCACAAATGCGTACACAGTTTCCACACTGAATACACCTTTCTTCAATAACCTCAGCCTGTCTATCTCTTACTCTCAGGGCTTTAGCCGGACAATTGCGAACACAGGCATAGCATTCGTGACATAAATCACTTATTGTAGTAATAATTTTACTCATATATACCCACCCTCTTTTTTTGAGGCAGATTTTAATAAAATGTTAATAATATTTAAAATTAGCTTTCTATTTATATTATAATTAAAATTAACAAATAAATCAATGTGATTTTTTTCTATTGTACCTTTTGACAAAACATATGTCATAAGTTATCATAAATGTTAGTTTATATAATTATAATCATCTTCTTAATAAAAGAAACTTTATATACAGGAGTGTTTAATAGTGAAGATCGCAAAAAATTCTGACCGTCTGGGAACTGAATCCATTGTCCCCCTTCTTTTTCGGCTTTCTCTACCTTCAATAATAGCAATGGCCGTGCAGGCTCTATATAATGTAGTGGACAGTATTTATATTGGTCGGCTGAGTACTGATGCTTTATCAGCCCTTTCACTTTGTTTCCCAATTCAGATTATAATTATAGGAATTGGTGTGGGAACCGGGGTTGGAACAAGTTCTTTAATATCCAGACTTCTTGGTAAGGGAAAAAAAGAAAGAGCTTCAAATGCTGCTGAACATGTATTAATTATAGCAATAATTTATTCCGTCATCATGGCTTTAATAAGTTTATTTTTTTCTGATATTATTCTTTATCTTTTTACTGATAATCTAAAATTAATTGAAATGGGCACCGAATATATTAGCGTCATTTTACTATTTTCAATTGCAATGTTTATTCCCACCATCGGAAATAATATTCTTAGGGGAGAAGGAAACACTGTAATGCCTATGATTGTAATGCTCATAGGAGCAGTAATTAATATAATTCTTGATCCCTTCCTCATATTTGGTTGGGGATTTTTCCCGCAAATGGGTATCAAAGGAGCAGCAATAGCCACCATAACAGCACGAGCTATTAGTGGTGGAATTCTCCTTTATTTCCTTTTTAGTGACAAAAATGAAATACAATTTAATTTTAAATATTTTAGCTTTGATTTTTCCATAATAAAGGCAATATATAGAGTAGGTTTTCCGGCAATGGTAATGCAGTTTATGGCCAGCATCATGCTTGGAGGGATGAATCGCATCTTATCCAATTTCTCCAGTACTGCAGTTGCTGCTGCAGGTATATATTTTCGTTTACAATCCTTCGTTTTTATGCCCATTTTTGGGTTAAATCAGGGTTATATGCCTCTTGTAGGATACAACTATGGTCATCAGAAACCAAAACGAATGAAAAAATCAATTAAAACTGCCTTTGCTATAGCTTTTATTTTTACTACTACTGGTTTTATTATTTTTCAAATTATGCCAGAAAAATTAATATTAATGTTTAATAATGATCCAAAATTAATTGAAATAGGAACAACTGCCTTGAAGACAATCAGCCTGGCTTTTCCAATTATTGGGCCCGCCATTATTGTTTCAACCACCTTCCAGGCTATTGGGAAAGGCCTGCCCAGTCTGATACAATCTTTTACACGACAAATTGTAGTTCTTTTACCAATGATGTATTTGCTGGGCAATTCTTTTGGCCTCGACACTCTATGGTATGCTTTCCCCATTTCCGAAGGTGTAAACGCAGTGGTGGCAGGAACCTGGCTTTACTATACTCTAAACAAAGTCTTCCGCAAAATGCAAAATCTCAATAAATCAGAATTTAAAGTTGAATAATAGTTGTATTTACTGTCTTATAATTATATCAGCATGTTTATTATATAAATTTATGTTAACCGATCCATTACCAGTTATCTTTTCACCTTTTTGTAGATTACCCTCTTCAATAATATCAAGAGGAAAACTGGTATTTATTTTACCATACTCCGTTTCAGTATAAAGATTGTAATCATTAAAATCGTCTCTAAATTTTATCTCCATATCAGTGTAAGAAGAATTTACATTTAGATTTTCAGAAATTTCTTTTACTACCAGATCACCGTATTTTGTATCTGCTTTTATAGTACTTTTAGGATCTATTATTTTTGTATCACAATAATCAGCTTTAATAACAGTATCACCCACATTTTTAATACTTGAACCACCATATTTTGTTTCAATATCAACAGCACCATTAATATCAATAATTTCATTATTACTGTAAGATCCATAAAAAGAAAGGTCCCCATTAATATCTTTAATTTGTGCCTTATTAAAAGCTGTAGTAATCTCTATATTATTTCCACTAATATTTTTTATATTCATTTTTTCAAAGGAATTATTCAGTATGACACCATTTTTAAAATTATTTACATCCATTATTCCATGCTTGTTTTTTAAATTTAAAAACATATTTTCAGGAGCCTTAATTTCGTAATCAACTCTTATTCCATTAATGTGTGATGGTAAATTGTTTTTTAAAACCATTATTTCCAGGGTGTCCTTTTGACTGTTTAATTCCAGTTCTAATTTTTCTCCAAATTCCTCAGCTCTTTTTTCATCTTCAGCAAAAACTGTAATTTTATAATCTGCTTTAATATCATCTCTTTTTTCTCCCTCTATCCTGATTGAACCCAATGTGTTATTAATATTTAATTTTTCACTACCACTCGGACTGATTATTTCAGACCCTTTTTTTTCATAATCAGACTGGTCATCAATATTTATTCCAATATTTACACCCTTATTAGCTAAATTTTCCATAGATTCTGTTTGCAAACGGCGAAAAAAAGATTCAAAGACTTTACTCCCATTGATTTTAATGTCTGTTACCATAACTCCCAAAAGAATTATAATTAAGATAGTAATAAGTGTTTTCTTTTGCATGTTTTTTACCTCCTAAACTTCCAAATGTTCAGCCAAGAGCCAGGAACCAAGGAAAAACATAATTAATCCCATAAAAATAATTCCTGCAAATGGAGCACTATTTAGGTATACTGTAGTTATATTAGCTACTTCAGATGAATAATTTATTGATTTAACAGGTATATCAGGTAACCATTCAAATAGTGGGGCAATGAGAGTACCCGCGCGATAAATTAAATAACTGCTTATTATAAAAACAACAATACTAACAAAACCCCGTAATTTATGATAGAATCTACTAACAAGAGCTGCAAACTGACTCAACAAATATAATCCAATACTATAAATAAAATAAAGAATTAAAAGTTTAAACCCAATATTCAATAACCAGTTTATTTGTATTTCAGGAGACAAAAATTTAGTTACTTCCCTCCTGCCAATTAATAAAACAAATATACTATTAGTTAAAATAACCAACAAAAAGTAAGTTATACCTGCCGCCAGTTTAGCAGAGGTAATATACCATCCCGGACAGGGAAGAGTTAACAGAAAATAAATGCTTTCATTTTTCCACTCCTGTCTGATAGATTTATAACCCTGCCAGAGCATTATCAGGGGAATAAACATAAAAGGAATAAATCCAAGAGTAAAGGCTATACCATCCGGCCAGTTACCAATTTTATACCATAACAATATTTGCCAGGCTGATATAATTAATATACTTACTACCAGAATAAATGAGATCGTTTTTAATTCTTTTTTATATAAATATAACCACTTTTTCATCAGTCAAACACCTCTTTTGTTAAGTCTTGAATTGATTTATTTCTTTCTTTTCTGAGATCATCTGCATTACCCTGTAATTTTACCTTTCCTTCTTCAAGAAAAATAACATAATCAAAAAACCTTTCAGCTTCAAAAACTTCGTGTGTAGAAAGCATTATAGTCTGTTTTTTCGCATTATACTCTTTAATAAGACTTTCAAGTATTTGTGCTCTTGATTTGGGATCTATCCCTGCCAGAGGCTCATCCATAATAATTAAAGGAACATCTCGAGCCATAGACAACACAAGTTTAACCCGACCAACCATTCCTTTAGACAAATCCTCTATTTTAACCTCAGGTTTTAAATTCATAAAATCAACAATCTCATAAGCCTTATCTCTAACAAAATTATCAAATTGTCGATCACTGAAATTAATTACCTCAGCAACAGTCATCCAGTCGTAAAAGTAGTTAATTTCCGGTAAAAAAGATATTTCATTTTTCATTTTGGTATTATACTTTTCACCAAAAATACGCACCTCACCATCAGTTTGTTGGGTTAAACCTGCTATAATCTTTAATAAAGTAGATTTTCCACTACCATTGGGGCCGACAATCCCACTTATACAACCAAAAGGAAAGTCTATATCTAGACCTTTTAAGGCCATTACTCCCGGATATTTCTTTTTTAAATTTATAACCTCAACTACACTTTTTCTATTCACTATTATCCCCCTCTCTTTTATTTGTTAAATACTCCTCCAACAAATTAATTATTTTATCACTGGAAAATCCAAGTGAAAACATCTCTTCTACAAAATATTGAATTACATTATCTGCCATCTCCTCTTTTATATTTTCGACCACCCGTTCATCCTCCTCTACAAAAGTACCCAGACCACGTTTTGTTTTTATCAGACCCATATTTTCCATTTCCCGATAAGCACGCTGTATGGTATTGGGATTAACTTCAATTTTTTTGGCTAATGACCGCTGGGAAGGAAGTTTATCACCGGGAGCCATCTCGCCTCTGACAATCATTTTTTTAATTTCTTCAATAATCTGCTCGTATATGGGTTTTGCAGCATCAAATTTTATTTGCACATTTTCACTCCCCCTGCTGTTAGTTTTTATTAGTGCACTACTTAACTAGTTCACTAATATTATAACTTATATATTTTTATCTGTCAAGTGATTTTAAGAAAATACTTTTTACATATATTACCTAATTAAATTAACTAAATGTAACCATAATAATAGATAAGTATAAAACAAAACAAATAGAAAGGCAGTGAAAGTATGGATTATCAATCTCAGTCAAACCAGCAGCAAAGACAACCTCTTCATCAACCCCCGGACTATATTACAACAAAAGATCTGGCCTATCTTGAGGATGCGTTATCATGGGAGCTTACAGCAATGAAAAAATGCAAGCAGCTGGTAAATCAATGTCAAAATCAGCAAGTTCGCAAAGTATTTGAAAAAGCAGGCAAGATGCATCAGCATCATTATGAAGTTTTGCTCAGTCATATTGATCCAGGAAAAGCAAAACCAAATTATTAAGGAGGAGTTATATGTACTATCAACAAAAAAACTTTCAAAATAACCAAAATCCACAATCACAAAATCAAAATAACACAATTAATAATCCTCAGTCCAGTACAGTACCTGAAGTAAAAAATCAAAATATGAATGATAGGGATTGGGCCAATGATATTCTCGCCACAGAAAAATATCTCACAGATAGCTTTAATGTATTTGCCAGAGAAGCAAGTCATGTTAACCTGCACAATGATATTAGAAAGGTATTAAATGAAACACATAACTGTGCCCGTGAAATATTTAACGTTATGTTTCAGGAAGGATTTTATCAATTAGAAGCTGCACCAAAACAAAAGATTGATCAAGCTCGCCAAAAATTTGTTAACTATCTCAATACTCAATCTCCATATTAAATATAAAAATCAGGGGATGTATAAGGTCATCATCCCCTGATTTTTATAAAAACATAATTTAAAATATTGCTCTAATAATTTTTTCAGCCTCTTCACTCACAACATAATAATTCATCTCTATTCCATCACGTTGACTTTCTAAAATATTTAAATCTCGTAACTTGGCCAGGTGTTGTGATAGTGTTGACTGTGGTACATTTAAACAACCCTGCATTTTCGATACATTACAGCCCTCATCATCCATCAATCCCTTTACAATACATAACCGTACTGGATGAGCCAATCCTTTAAGTAAACGGGCTTTTTTGCGATAATCTCTTTCTTTTTCCGGGAATTCTTCCACAATAATCACCCTCTATCCACTAATACACATATTATTTTACTATTTTATCCCTAAACATTTGATTTACCATCTGTGGATTTGCTTTTCCTTTTGTCTCCTTCATTACCTGACCTACAAGGTAACCAATAGCTTTATCCTTACCATTTTTTATATCTTCCACTGCCTCGGGGTTTTCTTCTATGATATCTTCTACAAGTTTTTCCAACTTATCCTCATCACTGATTTGTTTTAACCCCTTCTCTTCAACTATTTTTTCAGGAGATTTGCCTGTTTCAAACATTTCTTCAAAAACTTCCTTGGCTATCTTATTACTTATAGTACCATCATCCATTAATTTTAATAGATCGACAAGTAATTGTCCGGTTATTTTACTTTCAGTAACTGATTTATTATTTTCATTTAACAACCTCAAAAATTCTCCCATAACCCAATTACTTACTTTTTTAGGTTTATTATATACTTTTACACTTTGCTCAAAAAAGTGAGCCAGATCTCTATCATCGGTAAGGACTCCAGCATCATATTCAGGAAGATCATATTCTTCAACAAAACGTCTTTTTTTCACTAAGGGAAGCTCAGGCAGGGTTGTCTCGACTTTTTCAACTCTTCTTTTTCCAATTTCCAGAGGTGGTAAATCAGGCTCAGGAAAATAACGATAATCATGTGCCTCTTCTTTACCCCTCATTGAAATTGTTTTATTTAAACTTTCATCCCATGTTCTTGTTTCTTGAATTACTTGACTGTCCCTATCCAGTAACTTTTGCTGTCTGCTGACTTCATATTCAAGCCCCTTTTCTACTGACTTAAAAGAATTCATGTTTTTTAGTTCAGTTTTAACTCCATATTCACTCTGTCCCTCAGGACGCAAAGAGACATTGGCATCACAACGTAAAGAACCCTCTTCCATGTTGCAGTCTGAAATACCCAGATACTCCATTATTTTTTTCAATTGATTTAAATAAGCTCTGGCCTCTTTCGGCGAACGCATATCTGGTTCGCTTACTATTTCTATCAGGGGAACACCGGTCCGATTATAATCAACCAAACTTCCTGTAGATTTGTCAATAGATCCTTCGTGAATTAACTTGCCGGCATCTTCTTCTAAATGAATCCTGGTAATACCAATTTTTCTGGTAGTATCTTCAGTTTCAATTTCTATATATCCATTTTCCCCTATAGGTAAATCATATTGAGAAATCTGATAAGCTTTAGGTAGATCAGGATAAAAATAATTTTTCCTATCAAACTTACTATATTCACCTATTTTACAATTAAGAGCCAGCCCAGCCATTATAGCATATTCCAGAGCTTTTTCATTTAAAACGGGTAAAGTGCCCGGCAAACCAAGACAGACAGGGCAGGTATGTGTATTGGGTTCAGCTCCAAATTCTGTACTGCAATTACAGAAAATTTTAGACTCTGTATTAAGTTGAACATGAACTTCCAGACCAATAACAGTTTCATAGTTTTTTTCCATTTTTACACCTCCATTATTAATCTCACATTATTTATATTTCAGGACTTAGATTAAGGTCCAGTATCTGTTCAAGAGTATATGCAGCCTTTAAAATTTTTCCCTCACCAAAATGAGGTCCTATCATCTGCAATCCCACAGGCATATTATCACTATCAAAACCACAGGGCAGTGAAAGTGCAGGAAGACCTGCTATATTAACAGGAACTGTAAATATATCAGCATGATACATTTCAATAGGAGATTTATCTTCACCTATCTTAAAAGCTGTAGTAGGAGAGGTTGGAGTAATAATCAAATCATATTCATCAAAGATTTTCTCAAAATCATTTTTTATTAATGTCCTAACTTTTTGTGCTTTAAGATAAAAATCATCATAATAACCTGAACTCAAAGCATATGTTCCCAGCAAAATCCGGCGTTTAACTTCATCACCGAAACCTTCACTTCTTGTTTTAGTAAACATATCTATTAAATTTGTTGCCTCTTTATTACGGTAACCATAACGAACACCATCATATCTTGCCAGATTTGAACTGGCCTCTGCAGGAGCAATTATATAATAAGCTGCCAGAGCATATTCAGCAGAAATAAGATCAACTTCTTCAACTGCTGCACCGGCTTTTTCAAGTTCAGCTATTCCTGACTTGACTTTTTCCTTCACCTCTACATCAAACTCAAGGGAAAAATACTCAGAGGGAATGGCTATTTTCATATCTTTAATTTCATTATTTAAATAGTCTGTAAAATCCGGC
>CAZSTU010000040.1:0-14247 GCA_964609745.1 uncultured Halanaerobiaceae bacterium | reverse complement strand
AAGGATTCAAAAGCATAATTCTGATATAGAATTACCTGACAAACATATTGCAGTTGTTAGAAGATCAGATGGCAGCGGGACAACTAATGCTTTTACTGATTTTCTTTCTAAAGCAAGTGAAAAATGGGAAGAACAGGTTGGTTACGGGAAAGCAGTAGATTGGCCAGTTGGCATGGGAGCAAAAGGCAACGAAGGTGTTGCAGGACAGGTTTCTCAGTTAGATGGGGCCATAGGATATGTTGAATTGGCCTATGCTATAGAAAATGATCTGGAATTTGCCAAAGTAAGGAATAAAGACGGTAATTTCGTAGAACCATCATTAGAAACAACCTCTGCTGCGGCAGCAGGAGCACTGGAAAACATGCCTGAAGATATGAGAGTTTCTATCACTTATCAACCCGGTGAAAATTCCTGGCCCATAGCCACTTTTACTTATCTACTGGTATATGAGGAATATGAAGATAAAGAGGAAGCCGGAGAAATGATTGATTATATCTGGTGGGCTATAAGTGAAGGTGATGAACATGCAAAAGACTTATTGTATGCTCCTACACCTGACAGTCTAAAGTCAGAAATAAAGGATAAATTGGAATCTATTACAGTGGATGGAGAGCAGGTAAGACCTTCATTGAAATAGTCCCTCATTGAAATAGATTTTTAAATACCCCTGACAGGAACCCCCTATAATGGGGGCTCCTGTTTTAAATAAAATGTTTATATGGAGGTTTTTTTATGATTAAATATAACCTGAAAAACAATTTTTCTGACAAAGCTTTTTATAAAACAAGTAAATTTTTTGCGGTATCAATTTTGATTTTGATTATTGTTATGCTGGTTTCTATGTTTTATTTTTCCTGGCCTGCAATTAAAAAATTTGGATTGTCTTTTTTGGTTTCTATGAAGTGGAATCCTGTTTTGGATGATTTTGGAGCTTTACCTTTTATTTATGGTTCTTTAATAACTTCTTTAATTTCATTAGTAATTGCTGTTCCTCTTGGAATTGGTTCAGCAATTTTTTTAACTGAGATAGCACCTCCCAAAATGAGCAATCCATTATCATTTATAATTGAATTACTGGCCGCTGTTCCAAGTGTAATTTATGGATTATGGGCGCTGTTTGTGCTGACACCATTGATTAGAGAATATATTCAACCATTTTTAAGTAAATATCTGGGATTTTTATCATTTTTTCAGGGGCCTATGCAGGGGGTAGGAATTTTGGCTGCAGGTATTATTCTGGCAATAATGATACTTCCCATTATTACATCTATATCTAAAGATGTACTGGAAGCAGTACCTGACGAACAGAAACAGGCTATGTTGGCTCTTGGAGCGACACGCTGGGAAACCATGAAATTGATAGTCTTGCCTTATGGGAAAGCCGGAATAATTGGTGGAATAATCCTGGCTCTTGGTCGTGCAATTGGTGAAACGATGGCAGTAACTATGGTTATAGGTAATGTAAACAGAATATCTTATTCATTTTTTGCTCTGGGAAATACCATGTCCAGTGTAATAGCTAATGAATTTTCTGAAGCCGTGTCTGATATTCATATTGGAGCACTTGTTGAATTAGGTTTAATATTATTTGTTATAACATTGATTTTAAATATTTTGGCCAGAGTTTTAATTTTTTATACATCAAACAAATTGGGGAGGTAAAATTAGTGTCTAATATAGAGAAGAGAAAAATGATAAATGTTTTTGCTTTTACCATTTGTGGTATTATGGCTTTTGTAGCAATTATTCCACTGATTAGTGTACTCATTCAGGTTACAGCAAATGGTTTTCGTGTTATTAACTTAGATTTTTTCACCAAATTACCTCCTTCACCAGGAGCAGAAGGAGGAGGTATGGGAAATGCAGTATTAGGTACTGTTTATATGGTAGGTTTGGCCAGTTTATTTTCAATACCAATTGGAATAATGTCCGGTATACATCTGGCTGAATATGGTAAATCCAGACTGTCATATCTTATAAGATTATTTACAGATGTTCTTTCCGGAGTTCCCAGTATTGTAGTTGGTATTTTTGTATATATAGTATTAGTAAGAACTCTGGGAACGTTTTCAGCTCTGGCAGGTGGGGTAGCTCTGGGAATAATAATGTTACCTTTGATAGTCAGGACTACTGAAGAGATGGTAATGATGGTTCCTGATTCTCTAAGAGAAGCTTCACTGGCACTGGGAGCTAATTCAGGACAGACTATATTAAAAGTTGTAATCCCACATGCGTATAAAGGTATAATTACTGGAATTATGCTTTCTATTTCAAGAGCTGCCGGGGAAACAGCTCCTTTGCTTTTTACTGCTATGAGTAGTCGGTATTGGCCGGGTGGAATAATGGATAACACGGCTTCATTACCGGTATATATCTATACCTATGCTATTTCTCCATATAGTAACTGGAAAGAAATGGCCTGGGGTGCTGCTTTTATTTTAATTATGATGGTATTGATAACAAGTATTATGACGAGATTTTTTACAGGTAGACGTCAGAAATAAAGGGGGAAATGTTTAAAAATGGACGATAATGTTAAAATAAAGATTAAAAACTTAAATTTTTATTATAATGATTTTCATGCACTTAAGAATATTAATATGGAAATTAAAGCTAATAAAGTAACAGCTATTATTGGACCTTCCGGGTGTGGGAAATCCACATTTATAAGGACTTTAAATCGCATGAACGATGTGATAAAAGGGACTAATGTAGAGGGAAAAGTTTTTCTTGATGGTAAAAATATTTATCAAAAAAATATTGATGTGGTTAAATTGAGAAAAAAAGTAGGAATGGTTTTTCAGCAACCTAATCCATTTGCCAAGTCAATTTATGATAATGTGGCTTATGGTCCTAAAATTCACGGAATTAAAACTAATGCTAAGTTAGACCAACTTGTAGAAAAAAGTTTAAAACAGGCGGCTTTATGGGAAGAGGTTAAGGATAAGATGGATACTTCTGCTTTAGAATTATCAGGTGGGCAACAACAACGGTTATGTATTGCCCGGGCATTGGCAGTTAAACCAGAAGTATTATTAATGGATGAACCCGCTTCAGCTCTTGATCCTGTAGCTACCGCTAAGATTGAAGATTTGATAGATACCCTGAAGGAATATTATACAATAGTCATTGTCACTCACAATATGCAGCAGGCTGCTCGTGTTTCAGATGAAACTGCTTTTTTCTTGATGGGTGAATTAATAGAATTTGATGATACTGAACAGATTTTTGAAAATCCAGCAAAACAAAAAACTGAGGATTATATTACTGGAAGATTTGGTTAGAAAGGAGAGAAAAAATGAGAAGTGAATTTCACGAACAACTTAAAGAACTGGAAGATGAGATGATAAAAATGGGAAGTATGGTGGAAGAAGCAATTCATAAAAGTATTCAGGCTTTAAAAGATCAGGATGTGGAACTGGCAAAAAGAGTAAAGGAAAATGATGATGAAATTGATGATTATGAAAAGTTTTTGGAAGATAAGTCTACAAAATTAATTGCCCTGCAACAGCCGGTAGCTAAAGATTTAAGAAAAATTATTGCAATTTCCAAACTAGCAACAGATCTGGAGAGAATAGGAGATCATGCCTGGAATATAGCAAATATGGTAGAAAAAATTGGTGATGAACCTTTAATAAAACCATTAATAGATATTCCCCGAATGACAGATATTGTTACCCGTCGTTTGCGAGAAAGCCTGAAAGCATTTGTAAATCTTGATATAGAAAAGGCTAAAGAGATAGCCAGGGAAGATGAAGAAGTTGATATTCTGGATGAACAAATTTTACGTGAATTACTGACCTTTATGATTGAAGACCCATCTACAATCAAACAGGCCACTTTTTTAATGTTTATCAGTCGTTTTCTGGAAAGAATAGGTGACCATTCCACCAATGTTTGTGAAAGAGTAATTTATATGGCTACAGGTGAGAGAAAAGAATATTAAAATCTTATAACCATTTTCTTTTATTTTAAAATATATCCAAAAGTATCTGGCCCTTTAATGGGCCATTTTTTATTATGCCCTGTGCTTCTTTCTTATAGTCTGAGCTTTTTTCCTGTCACTTTTTTAAGCTTTCTCAGGTTTTTTGACAATATAATTTACGGGGAAATTTTTCATAAAGTTTATCTCTACCCAATATTTTTGTGATAAATTGTCTGGAGTTTGAGAGAGTATGGTTTGCCATTGTTATCATATCCTTTAAAGGGTTTCTAGTGAGCAGAGTATAATTCCTTCTTTTTTGCAGCATTTTTGAATATATGTTAGAATTAATGAGTAATAATGAGATAACCTGAAAGTTGTTAAATACCTTTTGGAGGGATAAAAGTGAATCGCTATCATGAAGGTAAAAAAATATCCATTATTTCTATTATAAGTAATATTATTCTGGCTGCAATAAAACTGATAATAGGATTTCTGGTTGGGAGTGCAGGGCTAATAGCTGATGGTTTTCATTCTGTGTCTGATACCTTTTCAACTGTTGCTGTATTAATAGCAATTAAAATTGCGGATCAACCTCCTGATGAGGACCATCCTTATGGCCACGGGCAGGCAGAGCCCATTGCCGCTAAAATCCTGGGCCTTATTTTGATGTTTACCGGAATAATATTAATTTACAAAACAGCAAATCAAATATTACTTGGGAGTTATGACACTATAGGACTTAAGGGGTTTTGGGTGGCTATATTTTCAATACTTGTAAAAGAAGGATTATTTAGATATACATACAAAATTGGTGAAAAAACTAATAATCAGGCTTTGAAAGCCGATGCATGGCATCATCGTAGTGATGCCATATCATCTATAGCATCTGCTATTGGTATTTTGGGAGCATATTTTGGCTATGCTATTTTGGACCCTGTGGCCGGGGTCATTGTAGCTCTTATGATTATTAAAGTGGGCTGGAATATTGTTCGTGATGCTGTTAGTTCACTGATGGGAACCGCCCCATCAAATAAAAAGTTGAATTCTATTAGAGAAATAGCTAAAGATACAAATGGAGTTGAAGCTGTTTCTGAATTGAAAGCACATTATTATGGTATTGACTTATATGTTGATTTAAAAGTACTGGTTGATTATCGTTTGACAGTACTTGAAGGTCATGAAATAGCTGCCAGAGTAAAGGAAAGAATATCTAACAAACATTCTGAGACCAGAGAAGTTTTAGTTCATGTTGATCCCATGTTACCAGAAATAAATAATTCATAAATTATAATATAAGAAAATCTTATCTTGAATATAATATAATATTATTATATACTAAATTATAGCTGTTAAAATTAACTTCAGGAGGGTTAGAATTGAAAAATATTGATGCTCGGGGTTTAAACTGTCCGGAACCTGTGATAAAGACTAAAAATGCATTAGATGAACACAAAGAAGTTATAACAATAGTAGATAACAAAGATGCAGCTGCTAATGTAAAAAGGATGGCCGAAAAGTTGGATAGTAAAGTGAATATAATCAAGGATAATGATTTTTATAAAGTAAAAATTAAAAGAAAAGATGATAAAGAAAATACTAACCTGGCAGATGATAAGGGCAGGGTTTATTTTATTAAATCTGATATACTTGGAAAAGGAGAGAAGCAATTGGGACGTGTCCTGATACAGGGTTTTTTCCACACACTGCTTGAACAAAACCCATTACCACTTACAATAATATTTATTAATTCAGGTGTTAAATTACTCACTCTTAATGAAAATGTAATTGACTCACTTAAGATATTAAAAGAAAAAGGTGTAAATATTCTGGCCTGTGGGACATGCCTTGATTATTATAATTTGTCAGATAAACTGAAAGTTGGGGAAATTAGTAATATGTATGAAATAGTAGAATATTTGAATAGATATCAGGTTATTTCAATCTAAGGGAGGTGCTGTATATGGGTAGAGAAGAATTAAAATTAACTCAATATAGTTCGGCATCTGGCTGAGCGTCAAAGTTGGGTCCTGCGACCCTGTCGCAAGTTTTGCGACAAGTCAATTTTGATTTCATCAAAGATGAAAACCTTTTAATAGGACTTGATACTGCTGATGATGCCATAGTCTATAAGATAAACGAAAAGCAGGCTTTAATACAATCTGTAGACTTTTTTACACCTGTTGTTGATGATCCCTATTTATATGGGCAGATAGCTGCCAGCAATGCACTTAGTGATATATATGCAATGGGGGGCAAACCCAAACTGGCCATGAATATTGTTTGCTTTCCTTCCTGTTTGGAAGAAAAAGTATTAGTTAGAATTTTGGAAGGAGGAGCAGATAAGGTTGGAGAAGCAGGGGCCATCATTGCCGGGGGACATACCGTAAAAGATGATGAGCCTAAATATGGATTATCAGTAACAGGGATTGTTCATCCTGAAGATGTTCTTCCCAATACAGGAGCAGAGGTTGGAGATAAAATCATAATTACCAAAGCTATTGGAACGGGTATAATTGCTACTGCTATCAAAGGAGGTTTGACAGAAGGTGGTAAAAATAATCCAGCAGTAAGAAGTATGTTGACTCTTAATGATAAAGCAGTTGAACCAATCCAGCAGGTAGAGGTAAATGCCTGTACTGATGTAACTGGATTTGGTTTGATAGGACATGCACTGGAGATGGCCCGGGGGAGTGGGGTTGAAATTACAATTAATAGTAAACAAATTCCTTTGCTGGAAGGTGCAGTAGACTTTGCAAATATGGGTATGGTGCCCGGAGGTACACAATCTAATAGAGAAGCTTTTGGTAGTCAGGTGAATCTAAATATTAATGATAGGATAATGAGTGATATTTTATTTGATCCACAAACTGCAGGGGGTTTATTGATTTCTGTTTCTGCAGATAATGCTGATAAATTGCTTAAAAAACTTCAAAAAAATGGTGTGGAAGAAGCTGCTGTTATTGGTGAAGTTACAGCCCGGGGGAAGGCCATTACTGTTTTATAATCATAAAAATGCTTTGCAGTAGTCTCTCAAATAGTTTATAATATAATTATTGGAGGGATTGCAGTGGCTAAAAAATTATATAGGGCTCGTGAAGAAAATAGCTATATAGGTGGGGTTTGTGCTGGTGTAGCAGAATATTTTGATATTGATCCCACCCTTGTGAGATTATTTTTTTTATTTATAGTTTTGATGAGAGGAACCGGTCTTGTAGCTTATATTATAGCCTGGATTGTTATACCCCGGAAACCGGCCCCCTCTTGTCCTGAGTCTGATCAAGGTAATAAAATGTCAAAACAGATTAAAGAAAATAACCAGGGAAAAAACGAAAATAATGGAAAAAAGGGTATAAGTAAAAAAGATGAAAACCCTGATAAAAGTACATTACTGGGAATAACTTTAATGGTTATTGGAGCAATATTTTTCGTTGACTTCTGGATTCCCGGATTTTACTGGCGCAGGTTTTGGCCGTTGGTACTCATTGGTGTTGGAATATTTATTATAATTAAAGATTGATTTTTTGCCACCTTATTTAAGGGTGGTTTTTTTGTTTTATAATTTTACTTTTGAATATTATAATTAGTTAATTTTTGGGTTAAGAAAACAGCTATGATTAATTTGAAAATATCTCCCGGTATAAAGGGGAAAACTCCACTGATAAATGCTTCTTTAAAAGCAATTCCCGTATTTATAATAAGACCAATGATTCCGAGAATATATATTATCATAAAAGACAGAGAATATATTAGTAACTTTTTTATAAATTTATTTTCCCCAAACCCAGCTATGTAACCTGCAGCTAAAAATCCTAAAATATATCCGCCACTTGGACCAATAATTACTCCAGGGCCTGAAAGTCCACCGGCAAAGATTGGTAAGCCAACTGCACCTAAAAAAATATATATTAACTGACTGACCAGGCCCCATTTACTTCCAAGCATTCCTCCAGCCATTATTGCAAATAGATTTTGCAAGGTTACAGGTATTGGGCTAAAAGGGAGGGGTATTATAATAAAAGCGCCAAGTGCTGTGAGTGCAGCAAAAAGAGAAGATTTTATCATTTTGTTTGTTTTCATAAAATTTGCCTCCTTTTTTATTTTGTTAACTATATTTATAATTTAGTTAACAACTATTTATACAATAACATAAATTATTTGAGTTTTCCAGTAATTACATTAGTTAGTTTCAGATTAAATATGTTATAATCAAGGTAAAAATACGGAGGGAGTCAGTTTTATGAAAGGCATATTAAATTTACGTAAAATCTTGAGCTTATTTTTGCTTATAATGTTTTTGGCAAATTTTATGATGATTCCAATACTGGGAGATGTCCGTGTGGAAGCAGGTTTTTGGGATAATAATAAAGGTAATATATTGACAATTGTTAAGGGTATTATAATGTTTTGGATAATAAGTATTATGACACAAAATTCGTCTGATGGTGATGAAAACATTATAACATCTACAATTAAACAAGGATTAAATATTGGTGATGATGAAAGTAAAGAAGAAGAAGATATTGAAATAGAAGAATTTATGGAATATGATTTAAGATGATTATGACAGGTTACAATATAAATTATTGAGCTTGCCCCCATTATTCGTTCCAAAAAGGGTTATATTTATCGTAACTATATTGTGCGACTAATCCATAATTTTTCTTTAAAAGAAATTAAGGCTCAGGAGCTAAAGTCTTATTTAGAATAATTAGCGAAAAATGCTTAAAATCTTCATATACCTTTCTTTGGTTTAAGCAATGTATTTTTTTAAAAAAGGGGATTATTCCTCTTTTTTTTTAGATATATATAATTTTCTCTGTCTAATTTTTGGCCATCTTCTCCATTATATAAAGTGAAAAGAAGATTTTTTTTGTAAAAATAATCAGTAGTAATTTTGCAGAGAAAGAAACTATCATTTTTTATATTACAGATTATAAATACTTCCTGACTGCGATACATGATAATATCGATAATGCCATTAATAACAAAGATGGCCAGCTGATTTTCATTTTGTTTATAGTTAATTTCTTTTTGGTTATTTTTTAAACGATTATTTAATAATGTTCTTTGAGAAGTGGTATAAAGTTTAAAGCTAATTTTATTAAAATAATCATAATTTCCCTTTACAACGTCTTTTAACTTTAGGGGAATATATTGAACTGCAGGATATTTAAAAATTTTATCAGAATATTTCACAAATAACACACTCCTTTACATATATTTTAATTAAATTTTACTCATTAAAACCTTAAAAAATATCCAGTAATAATTGAAATATTAATAAATATATATTAGAAGAAAACAGTATTTTCACATTTTATTCTAACCTGCATATATTATATTGAAAAATAGAGAAAGGGGGCAGAGAAGTTGGCGGTTAATTTCAATGAAGAGTTAATTAGAGTAGAATATGTTATTGGTGAAGATACAGTGAGTGAGACAGTAACTGGTGAAATAATTATTCCTGATAATAAACCTGATATTCAGAGAGTGGTTGATGTAACAGCAAATGTGGGCAATATACAGACAGAAGTGGAAGATGGTGGTGTGAATATTACCGGAGAAATTGAGACAGGTGTAATTTATGTAGCAGAAGTGGAAGAACCATATTTTAGACAGCCTGTTCATTTTACAGAAGGAAATATACAATTTACCAATTATATTGATATTCCCCAGGCTGAGTCGGGGATGAACGTTTTTACAGATATTAATATACGGCGTGTTTCTTACAACATGATTGGTGATAGAAGAATCGAAGTAAATGTTGTATTAACTAAATTTGTTAAAGTTACTGAATACAGACAAATTACCGTAATTACTGAAGTTACTGGTATACCTGAAGAAGATATTAGTTCAGAGCTTTTGAGAATTGAAGATGTAATTGGTGAAGATACAGTTACAACTGTGATCACCGGGAGAATAGAATTGCCAGAAAACAAACCACCTATTGAGAGGGTTCTGGATGCCCGGGGAGAAATTGTAGAAACTACAACCGAAATCACAGAAGATGGAGTAATTATTGATGGAGATATTGAAGCAGGAGTAATTTATGTAGCAGATGTAGAAGAACCCGAATATCAACAACCGGTTCATTTTCTGGAAGGAACGATTACTTTTAGTGAAGCAATTGATATACCCGGGGCAGAGGAAGGACTTTCTGTATATTCAAATGTTATTGTTAGGAGAGCTTCCTTTGATTTTATTGATGAAGACACTGTTGAGGTAGATATTACTGTACGTATTTTTGCTAAGGTTACCGAACCCAAACAGGTAGAGGTTATTACTGATATTATTAGTGACCTAGTTGAGGTAGAAAGAGAATTGCTGCGTGTTGAAGATGTTGTAGGGGAAGATACTGTACTGGAAACATTAACAGGACGTCTTAATGTTCCTGCAGCAAAACCGGATATTGAAAGAATACTTGAGACCGAAGGAAGAGTTTTAGAAGCTACGTCTACCACTGAGAGTGATGGAGTAATGATTGAGGGGACAATCGAGGGAAGCATCCTTTATGTGGCAGATGTAGAAGAACCTTATTTAGGCCAGCCAGTACATTATGCTGAAGGTACATTTAATTTTGATAATTTTGTTGAAGTCGCTGGAACTGAACCGGGAATGAACACCCATGTTGAGTTGAGTGTTCAGCGAACAAGTTATAATATTTTAAATACCAGAACTGTAGAATTTACAGCAGTTTTAAGAAAGTTTGTAAAGGTGACGGAATTTATACAACTGGAAATTGTTACTGATCTTGTGGAAATTTCCCCAGTTGTAGAAGATGAATGTCCACCATCTTATGTAGTTTATGTGATCCAGCCTGGAGATACTCTCTGGAAAATTTCCAGGAGATATAAAACAACGGTTGATAAAATACTGGAAGCAAATCCAGATATTGATCCTGATAACCTGCAGGTAGGACAAAAAATATGTATTCCGGATGAAATAATTGAGCCAAGGGGATAAAGATAAGAACTGTAGGATAAAAGCCTACAGTTCTTGTTTTTTAATCCTTATATTAGGGAGGTAAGTTATGACAAATAAAAAACGCAAAAATAGGGGTTTCAAAAAGAAAAATTTTAACATGAAACCCTGTAAAATAAAAAAAGTAATTAAATTAAGAAAAATATAATCAGGGAGGATGGTTTATGGCAAGTCAATTACAGGTTAGTGAAACTATTTCCAGCCGCACAGTGGAAACTGAAGTTGTAAAAAACGTAGGAATACCTTCCAGACTTCCTTCTGCTGAAAGAGTGGTAAGTGTTAATGCCAGGCTTGAAATTGTTGATATAGAAGTTAGTACAGAAAGGGTTATATATAATGGGATAATTAGATCTACTATTTTTTATGCTCCGGTTGAAGAGGATTCAAATGTTGTTAGCATTAGAAGAAATTTTAATTTTACAGAACAGATACCGATTGCAGGAGCAAGACCGGGGCAAAATGCAAATATAGACGCTTTAATAACAGATATAAGTTTTTATATAATAGATGAAAGACAAATCGGAGTGGAATATATAATTAGTGGTGATATTGAAGTTACAGCAGCAGAAAATATTGAGTTTGCAGAAGAAGATGAGGTAGTTAACCTGAGACGGGAACAAATTAGAATTAGCAGGGAAATGAGAGAAAGAGAATTCACCAGGGAACTGAATTCAATTGAAAGGCTTGATAGGGAAGAGCCTGACCTACAGCAAATAATAGATGTTGAATCCACAATCCAGATAAGTGAGACTTCAACCTCAGATAATATAGTCTTTATTAGGGGAAGAATAAGAAGTGATGTTTTATATTATACAACAAATGGTGAATTAGAATTTACCACAATAAATGTGCCTTTAAGTGAGAATTTTACGATAAGAGGAGTTACAGAAGATATGGCTCCATTCATAGAAGCAGATATATTAAATAGTAATGCAAATAAAATAGATAATAGGCGTTTAAGAATTCAAACTACAATAAATTTTAAAATTCTGGTGGTCTCCGAACGAGTTGTTGAAGTTCCTACAGGTATAATCAGTCCTGAAGGCGTCTTCCCAATAAGGAGGACAATACTTGTAGACAGAGTGGTGGCTGAAGAGAGAACAAGAATTCAGGTTAGAGGTACCACAGATATAGAGGAAGGCAACCCTGATATAGACAGGGTGATTAGTGCAAGTGGCAGACTTTCTGGACCGGTGGAAGCAGAAACTGAAAGTGGTGGAGTATCAATTGAAGGGAATATAGAATCCAGTATAATATATGTGGCAGATTTGCCGGAACAGCCAGTGTATTTTGCTTCTACCAGGATACCTTTTAATTATTTTTTTGATATACCGGGTGTTAACCGTGGTATGGATGTAGAAATTGAGGCAATGGTAGTTAGTACACGGGCTGAAAAAATTGATTCTCGTCAACTGCGAATCAGAGCAACACTGGAAATAAATGTACTTGTGACAGAGAAAGTTAGAGTTCCAGTGGTCACCGGTATTAGTGATACACCAGTGGAAGAACAGGCAGATGATATTGGTTTAAGAACCTACACTGTAAAAAGTGGTGATAGTTTATATAGTATTTCTCGTCAGTTTAATATTGATTTGAATCAATTAGCTGAATTAAATAATATTACAGATCCAGGAAATCTGCAAATAGGACAGCAGATTGTTATACCGGATTAAATTTACAAAAAGAGGGTTAAACCCTCTTTTTGTAAATTAACGGAAACAAAATCATTTTGTTATTTAATTTTTAGCAGGAAAATTAAAATTATTAATGAATACATAATATAGAAAGAAGAGTAGAGAGTAGTTGTTTAAATATATAGAGAGTTGTCAGGCAATTTTGGGAAGGACAAAAACATGAGGGGGTATAATATGGAGGGAAAAATGAAGGCAATAGTTAAAACAAAACCTGAAGTTGGGGCAGAAATAAAGGAGGTGGCTATTCCGAAACCGGGGCCGGAACAGGTTCTGATTAGAGTTAAAAACACTTCCATATGTGGGACAGACTATCATATTTACAAATGGAACAAATGGGCACAAGATAATATAAAATTACCACAAATAATGGGACATGAAGTGGCTGGAGAAGTAATTGAAACCGGTGAAAGAGTAGAAAGTATTAAAAAAGGTGATTTTGTATCTGCAGAAACACATATTCCCTGTGGACACTGTTATCAGTGCAAAACAGGTAACCAGCATATTTGTAATAATATGAAAATTTTGGGGGTTCACACCGATGGTGTATTTGCTGAATATGCAGTCATCGAAGAGGTTGATGTCTGGGTAAATGATGATAAAATACCACCTGAATATGCGTCATTGCAGGAGCCACTGGGCAATGCTATAGATACTATTTTAGCCGGTGATGTGGCTGGTAGTAATGTATTAATTACAGGAGCCGGTCCTGCAGGATTACTGGCAGTTGGTGTTGCCAGGGCATTTGGAGCGACACAGATAATTGTAAGCGAACCAAATGACTTTAGAAGAAATATTGCCCGGGAGATGGGAGCAGATAAAACAGTTGATCCCCTCTCAGAAAATATTGAAGAAATAGTATATGATCTTACTGATGGTATAGGTGTTGATTTTACAGCGGAAATGTCCGGTAATGAAAAGGCACTCAGACAGGGATTAAAATTGATTACTGCAGGAGGTAGAATGGGTTTACTGGGTTTACCTGATAGTGAGGTCAGTCTTGATTTAAATAGTGATGTGATTTTTAAAGGTATAACAATGGTTGGGATTACGGGAAGAAAGATGTTTAATACATGGTATATAGCAAAAAGACTTCTGCAGGAAGAAAGATTGAATCTTGACCCGGTGATTACTCATACTTTTTCTCTGGAAGAGTATGAAAAAGGAATGGACTTAATGAAAAGCGGAAATTGTGGTAAAATAATTTTAAAGCCTTAAAAGGAGGTAGTCTATATGAATGAAGAATTTGAACAATATTTAAATAATGAACTGAAAAACTTAAAAGATGAAGGATTATATAATACTATTCGTACTCTGGAAAGTCCTCAAGGGGCCTGGGTCGAAATTAACGGTAAGGAAGTTTTGAATTTTAGTTCAAATAATTATCTTGGACTAGCCAATCATCCAGAAACTGTAAAAGCAGCCAGGGAAGCTCTTGAAGAATATGGCGTTGGCCCCGGGGCTGTTCGCAGTATAGCCGGCACTATGTCTTTACATGAGGAATTAGAAAAAAAGCTAGCAGATTTCAAAAAAGCTGAAGCAACAGTAACATTTCAGTCAGGATTTTGTGCGAATCTGGCAGTAATACCGGCACTTGTCGGTAAAGGGGATACAATAATTAGTGATGAATTAAATCATGCAAGTATTATT
>CAZSTU010000039.1:0-14298 GCA_964609745.1 uncultured Halanaerobiaceae bacterium | reverse complement strand
GGTGGAGAAAATATGGATGTTGCTATACTTGCCCTTCCAATACGCCGTGATGACAATCAATTAGGTAGGTATGCTCTTTATCGGGATATAAGGGAAAGAAAAGAACAGGAAGTTAATTTGCGTGAAAGCAAAACTAAAAATGAAAAATTACATGAAATTGCGGTTAAAATGGAAACATGTGATAATGAAGAAGATATCTATGAGTTAACGGTGAAATCAGCGGAGAACATTCTTGATTTTGATGCATGTGTGCTGGATATAGTAGAAGATGGGATGTTTAAAGTTAAAGCAACAGGCTCGGGGGTTAATGAAGATGGTGTGGATAACTCTGCTCCCATTAGTCAGGGTATTGCAGGAAAAGTATATCAAAGTGGGGAGTCACATATTAGCTATGATGTCAGAAAAGAAAGTGAAGCCACGCCGGCAGATGATTCTTATAGATCAGCTCTGACTGTTCCGATTGATGATTTTGGAATTTTTCAGGTAATCTCCAATAATCTGGCCGAATTTGATGAGGTGGACCTGGAGATGACTGAATTATTAATTTCTCATACATCTGCAGCTTTAAAACGTCTGGAGGCTGAAAAGAGAATTAAGTATCTCGGGTTTCATGATAGCTTAACTGATCTTTATAATCGCGCATATTTTGAAAAAGAAATGGAAAGGCTTGATACAGAACGTAATCTACCATTTAGTATAATTATTGGGGATTTAAATAATTTAAAGTTAATCAATGATAAATATGGACATAATGCCGGAGATGAGGTATTGGTCAGTGTTGCTCAAAAATTACGAGAAAGCTGTCGTGAAGAAGATATTTTGGCCCGCTGGGGTGGAGATGAATTTGGACTGCTTTTACCCCAAACGTCTCAAAAAACAGCTCAGGATGTACTAAAAAGGATAAACAAACGAATACAGGGTATATATTATAAGGATCTGGAGGTGACAATGGCTACAGGATTTGCTACAAAAACTAATCCTGAAGAAGATATTCAGGATACGTTTAAAAGGGCAGATGATAATATGTATAAAAACAAGGATGAAATGAGAGAAGAACAGCAAAAATATAGTTGTTGATAATTTAAAAATAAATATTATGTGGATAAAAAGCGGTTTTTCAAGGTGTTTTCCACAACTTATACACAGTTTTCCACAGGCATATTAACACAATCTCCACAAATAATGTAAAATTAGCAACTATTATTGTTAATAACTACCCTGTTATCCACAACTTATACACATTACAGGCTTACTATCCACAAACTATCAACATTAAGACAACATCCGGCCTGTTCAGGCAGGGTGTTTATTTTTTGGTTGCTTTATACAAATTGTAATGATACAATTGTATTAAATTCTGTTAAAAGAGGGGATTTTATGGAAGATAATTTTGATTTAAATCGTGATAAAGGTGAAAATTTGTATATTCAATTATATAAAATATTAGAGAAAAAAATATTAACTGGAGAATTAAGAGCACATACCCGTCTACCTGCTATAAGAAAAATGGCTGAAGAAACTGGTGTAAATCCGGCAACTGTGGTGAAAGCTTACGATCTGCTGGAAAGGAAGGATTTAATATATAAAAAAGTAGGTAGTGGTAGTTATGTGGCACCCCTGGAAGTAAAAAGGAACAGTAAGAAAAATATAGTTGAAAATAAACAAAAATCAATTGATGAAATAGATATGCTTGGATACGGCCAGTTACAACTGGCAGATAGTATAAATTTTGCCAGTGCTACCCCCAGTCCCTCACTTTTTCCTGTAGAAAATTTTAAAGTGGCAATTAACGGTGTGCTGGAGCGGGATAAGGGAAAAGCTTTTACCTACCAAAAAAGCCAGGGTTATTACCCATTGAGAGAATCTATAGGTTCTTACTTAAAAGAAATCAACATTGATACTGATATTGATAATATTCAGATTGTTTCAGGTGCCCAGCAGGCTATAGATTTACTGGTAAAGGTTCTGGCAGATTATGGGGAAGAGGTTTTGGTTGAAGAACCTACATATACTGGAGCTATTTCTGCTTTAGAGTCGAGAAAGGCTGCTATAAAGGGTATACCTCTCATGACAGATGGTATGGATTTAAATATTCTTGAAGATGAACTAAAGACTAAACAGGTAGAATTTGTCTATATTATGAGTAGTTTTCAAAACCCTACGGGTATTAGCTGGAGTGAAGAAAAAAAGAAGAGTTTACTTTGGCTTGCAGAAAAATATGATTTTTTTATTGTGGAAGATGACTGTCTTTCTGAACTTTATTTTGTGGGAGAAAAACCATTACCATTAAAAAGTTATGACAGGTCACAAAGGGTAATTTATATTAAGAGTTTTTCTAAAATCTTTATGCCCGGTCTGAGGCTTGCCTTTTTAGTTTTGCCTGAAGATCTTTTATCACCACTTCTAGCAGCCAAGCATGCCACTGATATTTCCAGTGCTGGTTTAACACAGCGTGCTTTTGATTATTATTTACGTAAGGGCCTCTGGTCTGAACACTTATCTGATATGAGAGAGCTTTTTGGTAGGCGTTTTAACTGGATGGAAGAAGCTATAAAAGACCACTTGCCCTCACCAATAAAGTTATTTAATAGGCCAAAAGGGGGTCTTTATTTCTGGCTTTCTTTGCCTGAAGGATATGCTAGCAAAGATCTGTACAAATTATCCACAAAAAAGGGAGTTGCCTTTATTCCAGGGGAACTTTTTTCTGTAAAACCCCTGGATTCACCATATTTTAGATTGAGTTTTGCAGATGTGAATCATCAGGAAATAGAAAGAGGTATTCAAACACTAGCTGATGCCGTTAAAAAATTACTGCAGGAAGAAAAACCTAAAGGCTATACACCACTGGTCTAGTCAGTGGGTATAAATTAAGGGGGAGGATTAGATAAAAATGAAACGACTTTTATCGGGTAATGAAGCAATAGCAAGAGGGGCCTATGAATATGGAGTGCAGGTAGCAACTGCCTATCCCGGCACCCCGAGTACGGAAATACTGGAAAACATCGTAGATTATAAGAAAGATATTTATTGTGAATGGTCTCCCAATGAAAAGGTAGCCATGGAGGTTGCTATAGGCTCGGCTTTTGCCGGAGTACGTTCTCTGGTGGCCATGAAACATGTTGGTTTAAATGTAGCAGCTGATCCCTTTATGACATTGTCTTATACAGGTATAAAGGGAGGTATGGTGATTGTTGTAGCAGATGATCCGGGGATGCATAGTTCTCAAAATGAACAGGATAGCAGACATTATGCTCGTTTTGCCAAGGTCCCTTTACTTGAGCCAGCGGATAGTCAGGAAGCCAAGGATTATGTCGGTGAAGCTCTTGATCTCAGTGAAGAATATGATACTCCTGTGATTTTACGTTCAACTACCAGAATCTCCCATGCGAAAACAGTTGTAAGAGAGGGAGAGAGAAGTGAAAAATCTGTGCCTGATGAATTTAAAAAAGACCCTGATAAATACGTTATGGTACCGGCTAATGCCCGTAAACGGCATCCTGTGGTTGAAAAGAGATTAAATGATTTTAAAACATATGCTGAAAATACTGATTTAAATTGCCTGGAATGGAGAAAAAAAGATGTGGGAATTATAACTGCGGGGGTATCCTATAATTATGCCCGGGAAGTATTTCCTGAGGCCTCCATTTTAAAGTTAGGGATGGCATATCCCCTGCCTGAACAAAAAATTAAGAAATTTGCTGCAAAAGTAAATAAAGTATATATCATTGAAGAGCTTGATCCCTTCCTGGAGGAACAGATAAAAGCTATGGGTATACAGGTTACAGGAAAGGATAAACTTCCTTCTGTACTGGAATATAATACAAAAATTTTAAAGGACAATTTACTTTCTGAAAAAGAGAAAAAATCTCAAAATAGAGATAAAAGTAGAGAATTACCGCCACGTCCTCCTGCTCTCTGTGCAGGGTGTCCCCACCGGGGAGTATTTTATATTTTAAATAAAGCAGGGGTAACAGTAACTGGAGATATTGGTTGTTATGCTCTTGGGGTAGTCCCTCCGCTTTCGGCTATGGATTCGGTGGTTTGTATGGGGGCCAGTATAGGAAATGCCTTTGGAATTGAACTGGCCCTGGGGGAAAAAGCAAAGGGTAAAGTAGTTGGAGTTATTGGTGATTCCACATTTATGCATTCCGGTATCACTGGATTACTGGATATAGTCTATAATCAGGGGGCTTCAACTATTATTATACTTGACAACAGGATTACAGCCATGACCGGTCATCAGGAAAATCCTACTACCGGCAAAACCCTTATGAATAATGATACTGTAAGTGTTGATCTGGCTGAATTAAGCAGGGCCCTGGGAGTAAACAGTGTTAGAGTGGTGGACCCCTATGATCTTGATGAAACCAAAACCGCTGTAGAAGAGGAGCTAAAAAAGGATGAAATTTCCGTAATTGTGGCCCGTAGAGCCTGTGCACTTCTGGGAAGCGTGGAACGCAGAAAACCTTTTAGGGTTGATGCAGATAAGTGTTCAGACTGTGGTCTCTGTTTGCAGATCGGCTGTCCTGCTCTTTCCAGTGGTCAAGACCAGGCAGTTATTGATGATTATCTCTGTACTGGTTGTGGAGTTTGCACACAGATTTGCCCCTTTGAAGCCATTGTAAAGGAGGATAAAAAACATGAGTAATACAAGCAATATTTTGCTGGCAGGGGTTGGAGGCCAGGGAGTTTTAATGGCAAGTGAAATATTGTCCCGGGCTGCACTTGTGGAAGGATTTGATGTAAAAAAATCAGAGGTTCATGGAATGGCCCAGCGGGGAGGAAGTGTTGTTAGTAATGTTCGTTATGGAGAAAAAGTTTATTCTCCCTTAATAGCTGAGGGTGAAGCAGATATACTGTTGGCCTTTGAAAAGCTTGAGGCTTTACGCTGGATTAACTATTTACATGAAGACGGTATGATTATAACCAGCACTCAACGTATAGACCCACTTCCTGTAGCTATAGGTGAGACAGATTATCCACAAGATGTTTTACAGGAACTTAAAAAAAGCAATTTGCAATTTGTAAGTCTTGATGCACTGCGGATGGCAAGAGAGTCAGGGAGCCAGAAGGTGATTAATACAGTATTGATTGGAGCACTTGCCAATTTTTCTGATATAACTACTAAAACATTTCAAAAAGTTATAAAAGATATTGTCCCTGCCGGAACAGAAAAAGTTAATGAAAAAGCCTTTACTGCCGGTAATAAAAAGGTTAAATAATTTATGTATAGAGGAAGGTGGCTCTTTCATGAATGAAGATTTAATAGACAGGATAAAGGAAAATATTGCTAAAGTTATTGTTGGTAAAAAAGATGTGATAGACCTTTTAATGACTGCTTTACTGGCAGGAGGTCACATCTTAATTGATGATGTTCCCGGTGTTGGTAAAACAAAACTGGCCAATTCCCTGGCCAGTTCTCTGGGATGTGATTTTAAAAGAATTCAATTTACCCCTGATTTGCAGCCGGCTGATATTACCGGAATTTATTATTATAATCAAAAAGAAGGTGAGTTTTTATTTCGTGAAGGACCAGTTATGACAAACATTTTACTGGCAGATGAGATAAACAGGGCAGTTCCCCGAACTCAGTCGAGTTTGCTGGAAGCAATGGAAGAAAGACAGGTAACTGTTGAAGGTGATTTATTTAATATTGATGATCCTTTCATGGTTATTGCTACACAGAATCCCGTAGAGCTTGAAGGTACTTTTCCTTTGCCGGAAGCTCAACTGGATAGATTTCTACTCAAAATTGGGATGGGATATCCTGGTCGATCTGAAGAAGCGGACATACTTCAGAGATTTAAGGTTAATGATCCTTTAGAGTCTCTTGACTCAGTGGTTGAGGGAGAACAAATAATCAAAATGAGGGAAAAAGCCTCTAATGTATTTATTAGTGATGAACTGCTGGATTACATAGTTAGATTATGCCGGGCAACAAGACGGGACAATAGACTGAGACTGGGAGTAAGTCCCAGGGGATCACTGGCTGTGATGAAATGCAGCCTGGCATATGCTTATATTAATGGTAGAGATTATGTATTACCTGATGATATACAGTATTTATTTCCTGTGGTCACCGCTCATCGTCTTTTATTAACTGATGAAGCCGAAATGGAAGATATTACAAAAAATGAAATTATTAAGGATATTCAAAACAGTATAGAAGTGCCGGTAGAGGAGATTACTCATGAGTGAGTTGAAAATTGAATTATTATTGGTTTTATTTTTTTTAACAGGTTTAATAGGATTTTTATTAAATTTGCCTTTGATATTTTATACTGCAGCTGCCTCATTTTTGTTTATTTTACTGGCCCGAATTTGGAATAAATATGTTTTTCACCGCCTGAATATTAGAAGAAGTGTTAGTCGAAAAAGGATTGCTATTGGTGATAAAATAACTTATCAATTGGAAATTGAAAACAAAAAGTTATTACCGGTACCTGGCTTGAGGATAGAGGATAAAGTAACCGGTGGTGTTGAATTTATTAATAACAATTTTTTTAAAGAAGTGACCGGTACAAACTTTAATATCTTCCATGATATATTTAATTTACGCTGGTATGAAAGAGTCAGGCGCAGTTATGAAATAAAAGTTAAAAAGAGAGGGTACTATCAACTGGGTAGAGGCAGGATCTTTTATAAAGGTTTGTTTGGTCTATTTAGTAATTTTTACGAAGATGAAAAATACCAGGATTTAATAGTATATCCCCGTATTCTACCGGTAAATGAATTGGGATTATCTTTACAGCAGTTATTTGGATCAAAACCCCGACAGGGGTGGTTATATCCTGATAGATTAAATAAAGTGGGAGTTAGACCTTATCAAACCACCGATGATAGCAAAAGAATTAACTGGAAAGCTTCAGCTCGCCACGGGAATCTGGAGTCAAATATTTATCGACCTTCCCGTGATCAGGAGTACCACATTTTTTTACAGAGTGGGTTTTCACAAAATTGGTGGCAGGGTTTAAATCAAAAAATTATGGAATTAATGGTGATATATGCTGCTTCAATTGCAAATTTTGGGCTTGCAAAAGGTTATGCAGTTGGTCTTTATTCTAATGGACTTTTGAAAAAAAGCAGGAAACATCTGGCTATTAAGCCTGAAGGGGGGCAGGCTCAAAAAAAGAAAATACTTACCGGGCTGGCCCTTTTGCAGTCTGTTTCTCTCATTGATCTAGGAAAAGTCATGGAAAAGGAAAAAGGAAATGTTAAAAATAATAGTACAGTGATAGTCATTAATTATGGTATGGAAAATAATTTAAAAATTGCCCTTAATAAATATAGAAAGAAAAGAAAAGTACATATTGTTAGTTTTTCTCCAGAAATAAATGCAACTGAAATGCCGGGAATTGAATTACATCAGGTCAGGGGGAGGAAGGACTGGGATGAAATCCAGAATATGGAACTATTTTAAAAAGATGGCTTTAACACCCGTATATGCCGGCTGGATTATAATTTTTCTCCAACCCTGGTTGAATTTATTCTATAAATATCCTGAGGACAGACTGACATCTTTGCAATTGGTATGGCTGTATTTAATTATTATTATTTCTTCTCTACTGGCAGAGCTTGTGGTCAGTAAAGTTAAGCGCAGATTTATTTATATTAGTCTTTATTTTATATTTAATCCGATATTTATATATTCTGCGGGCTGGGAATTTTCATATTTTGCTGTCTTATTTTTATTATTTAGTATCTTTGGTTTTAGACACAGTTTTTACGGTGGCAGGGCTGATTTCAGCAAAGACTTTATTGTGGCGGTGTTTTTTCTAATTTTTTCTCTGATGATTGATGCCAGGGCTGATATGGGTTATTCTTACTATCAGATTATATCGTTTTTTGTGCTTGGCAGTGGTTTAAATATTTATTATAATTATGAGGAAATAAGTCAAAAAGAAAAATTAAAAACAGCAGGCATGGTTGCCGGTGGATTATTAGTAATAATGATAATCATGGCTTTAATTATACCGGGACGTCAGTTTATGATGGATTATATTTCACCGGCAATAAACTGGTTATATTTTAGAGCAGTTGATTTGTTTATATACATACTTTATCCTTTGTTATGGTTGATAACTCCGATTTATAATATGATACGGGCCTGGCTGGGCAGATATGAAATGCCCGAGCAGGAGCCCCGGCCTTCTTCTGGTGATAATGCCTTTATTGAAGAACTGCGGGAAATGGCTGAAAGTCAAAGTCAAGCTCCTTCACAGGACGGCATACCATGGTTATTATATATTATTCTGGGAATAATTATATTTTTTCTGATTAAAAAGTTGTGGAATTATGTAAAAAGGGAAGAAGAAACAGGTTTTAGTGAAGAAAGAGAATCCCTATTAAAAGAAGGAGAATTTAAAAAAGATATTAAGTTATTATGGAATAATATCAAGCACAAAGCCGGTATAAATACTTTGCCATCTGAATTAAAGGGTGAATCTTCCTTAAAAATTGTCCGCAGAATTTATTTTAAGTTTTTAGTTAAAAATAGAGATATTCTCAAAAAAGAACCTTATCAGACCCCAAATGATTATCTTAAAAATTTACATAAATTAATTAATTTAAAAAACAAGTATTTACTTGATAAGTTAACTTCCTTATATAATAAAGCTCGCTATAGAGAAAAACTTTCCGTAAAAGATGCCAGAAAAGCTGAAAAAATATGGGAAAAATTAAAAGAAAAGTAAAGGTATATAAGGCAAATAAACCGGTAGAAAGCCCCTGATGGGGCTTTTTTTATATCTTAATGTTTAAATATTATATCACAAAATATTATAAATATTTATAAATCGACAAAAAGCCTTTACATACGATATTTTTGATGATAGACTACTATATTAAATAGAAATTTAGCTAGTTAATGTATTAAAATATATCAGTGAGTTATTTGAATATACTCTGGGGAGGTGGGTATTAAATTTTTGAGTGTAGTGAGTAGTAGAGAAGATATTTATAATGGTAGTCTGGGAAATTTATAGGTTATAAGTTTAATTTTAAACAAAATCTTGAGAAGGAGAGTAGGTAAAAAATGAAAAAAATTGTATTATTGTTGACGGTTATCATGTTATTTGTATTTTCTATCACTGGTCTGGCAGTTGAGAAGGGAGGGGAACTGGAAATAGGTCTTGATGCTGATCCCCCTATGCTTGATCCCCATTTATCTACAGCCATGGTTGATAGGCAGGTCTTTCAGAGTCTTTATGATACTTTAATTGAAATTGATGAAAATATGGAACTTGTGCCGGGTCTTGCTGAAGACTGGACTATTGAAGAAGATGGTACAAGGTATGTATTTGAATTAAGAGAAGATGTTGTTTTTCACGATGGCAGTAAATTTGATGCTGAAGCGGTTGAATATAATTTTGAAAGAATGCTTGATTCTGATTTTGCTTCTCCACGAAGTAGTGATTTAAGTCTTGTAAAAGATTTTGAGGTTTTAGATGAATACAAAATAGCTGTGACACTTAAGGAACCGTTTGCTCCATTTTTAGCTACTCTGGCAGATAGAGCGGGAATGATGGTTTCACCTGAATCTGCAGAAGAAGAAGGAGAAGATTTTGCCAATCAACCTGTTGGTACGGGTCCCTTTAAGTTTGTAGAAAGAAAGGTTCAAGAAGAAATAATACTTGAAAAGAATGAAGATTACTGGAAAGAAGGGACTCCCTATCTTGATAGGGTTGTATTTAGACCATTTCCTGATGATAATGTAAGAGTACTTAACTTAACAGATGGAGATCTGGATATTATTGATACAGTACCTCCTAAAGATATGGAGAAATTAGAAACCGAAACAACTATAAAATTAAGTAATAAAAACGGTTTAGGTTTCCAGGGAATCTGGGTTAATAAAGAAAAAAAACCACTTGATAATGATAAACTAGCCCGTGCCCTGTCTTTGAGTATAGATCGTAAAGCTCTGGTTGATACAGTATTTAAAGATGCAGCAGTTCCGGGTAATAGCCCTTTTCCTCCAGGTACAACAATGCATGATAAAGACCAGAAGGTTCCGGAGGTAGATCCAGTTGCTGCAGAAAAATTACTTAAAGAAGCAGGAAAATCTGATGGATATAAACTTAAATTAATGGTGGAATCTAATCCTACTGTGGAACAAACTGCAGAGGTAATCCAATCTATGGCTTCCAGAGTGGGAATAGATGTAGAGATTGAACTGATTGAATTTGGTTCTATGGTGGATAGACTGGAAAAAGGGGATTATCAGGCTGCATTACTTGGCTGGAGTGGTCGGGTTGATCCTGATGGTAATACCTATCGTTTTTTCCATTCTGAGGGCAGTATGAATGATAGTAATTATGAAAATAAAGAAGTGGATAATATTTTGGATAAAACACGTGAAGTTACTGATAATGAAGAAAGAAAAAAATTATTTCAGGAAATGATGGGAGAGATGAATGCTGAACTACCCTATATTTTCCTATATCATCCCAGAGAGATATCGGCTTTAAAAGAAGAAGTAAAAGGCTTTACTCCATATCCTGATGGTCTTTTCCGTTTATCTGAGGTTTGGTTGGAAGACTAAAGGAGGAGCGTATAAATGAGCAGATATATATTACAACGTTTAGTAATGGTTGTTCCTGTTTTGCTTATAGTGACTATTCTTATTTTTTCTCTGATACATTTGACTCCCGGAGATCCTGCCCAATTAATTTTAGGGCAGGAGGCTTCTCCGGAGGCTTTAAGAAATTTAAGAGAAAAACTCGGATTAAATCGCCCTCTTCATATACAGTATTTGAGCTGGATGGGAGATGTTTTAAGAGGTGACCTGGGAGAATCAGTACGTGATAATCGTAATGTCGCTCAAACAATATTTTATAAACTGCCGGCAACAATAGAACTTGCGGTTCTTGGAATATTAATTTCAATATTTATCTCTATTCCGGCAGGTATTATTTCAGCTGTGAAAAAAGGAAGTGTTTTTGATTATTCTGCAACTCTGGTGGCCCTTGGTGGAATATCTATGCCCAGTTTTTGGGTTGGTATATTATTAATATATTTATTTGCTGTTAAATTTAAAGTTTTACCCCCCTCAGGATATGTACCCATCTGGGAAAATGCTGGAGCAAACCTGAGGCTTATGATACTTCCTTCAATTTCTCTGGGGGTGAGAATGGCGGCGGTGACCATGAGGATGATGAGATCAAGTCTGCTGGAGGTTTTACAGCTTGATTATATAAAAACAGCCAGAGCCAAAGGTTTGTCAGCAGTGGTAGTTGTGGTTAAACATGCCGTCCGCAACTCACTTATTTCGGTAATAACAGTTATTGGACTGCAGTTGTCTGCATTTCTGGGAGGAGCAGTGATTACGGAAACAATCTTTTCTATCCCGGGGTTTGGTCGTCTTGTTGTCCAGTCTATATTTAATAGAGATTTTCCCATGTTACAGGGGTCAATTTTGGTTATGGCTATAATGGTTATATTGGTCAATTTATTAGTTGATATAACCTATTCATATCTTGACCCCAGGATAAAGATTGGAGGAGGTGAGGCAGGTTAATGGAAGCACCTGGAATAGATATAAAAGGAAACCGTTCTTCAGTTAGAGCAAGGGACCTCTGGAAGAAATTTAGTAAAAATAAGCTGGCAGTTATAGGGTTAATAATTTTAGTGATTGATATAATTATAGTCCTTTTCGCCCCTCTGCTGGCACCTTTTGATCCTGCCGAACCATCATATACAAATGTTTTATCTTCTCCCGGAAGAAAAAACTTACTGGGAACAGATGATCTAGGAAGAGATGTATTGAGCAGAGTTATATATGGCAGCAGAGTTTCACTATCTGCAGGTTTAATTGCTGTTGGGATTGCTTTACTAATTGGGGTTCCAGTTGGACTTATTTCCGGTTATTATCGAGGATTTCTTGATGAATTTATTATTATGAGGTTTACAGATGCCATGATGTCTCTGCCTTCACTGGTTTTGGCTCTTGCGTTAAGTGCTATACTGGGAGCAGGATTAAAAAACGCTATGATAGCAATAGGAATTATATTTACTCCACGTTACATTAGACTTGTCAGGGGAGAAGTGCTTTCTGTTAAAGAAGAACAGTATATAGAGGCGGCCCGCTCCCTGGGCATGAGTGATTTAAGACTTATAGCAAAACATGTTCTGCCCAATATAACAAGCCCTATTATGGTACAGGCAACATTGAATATTGCAACAGGAATTATTGTAGAAGCCGGACTAAGTTATCTTGGGCTTGGTACTCAGCCCCACATTCCTAGCTGGGGAACTATGTTGAGTGGTGGACAGGGTTATCTTGAACAGGCTCCCTGGATAGCATTAAGTTCTGGTATGGCAATATTTATCTCAGTTCTTGCCTTTAATCTGGTGGGGGATGGTTTGAGAGATATGATGGATCCCAAAGAATAAATAAAGACCCAGTGGTTTAAGGCTGGGTCTTTATCAGTTTCAATCAATTTTACTCTTTAACTTCAAAATAATCTGCTACATCTGCCAGAAGATCAATAATCGGTAAATTTTGGGGGCACTTATCCAGGCAATCCCCGCAGGCAATACAGTTTTCAGCCCTCATTTTTGGTTTTAAACGATTGTAAGTTTCATTTTTTTCTTCATATTTATCATAAATATGGGCAATATTATAGAGTGAAAAATTCATAGGAATGTGTACATCATTGGGGCAGGGAACACAGTAACCACAGCCAGTACAATTTACAGGTTGAAGTTCTTTAAATTTTTTTGCAGCTTTTTCAATAATTTTTAATTCTTCATCAGGTAGCGAATTTATTCCCGAGTTGTCTGCACTTTCAACATTTTCTTTAACTTGCTGTATTGTGCTCATTCCGCTTAATACAACTGAAACTTCAGGTTGATTCCATAGCCACTGCAGGGCCCGGTCAGCCGGGGTGCGTTCTTTATCAGCTTTATCCCAGATTTCTTTTACTTCCCGTGGGGGTTCTGCTGCCAGTGTCCCGCCGCGAAGAGGTTCCATAATAACTACTGCTATCCCCTTGTCATCAGCATATTTAAGGCCCTCTCTGCCAGCCTGATATTCAGTATCCAAATAATTGTATTGAATCTGACAGAAATCCCAGTCTTTTTCATAATAATTAATTATTTCTTTAAAGAGGTCGAGATCATCATGAAAGGAGAATCCTTTATAGCCTATTTTACCTTCTGCTTGTACCTTTTTTAGCCATTTCATAATATCCAGATCTTTACATTTTTTCCATCTATCCTGACTGAGAGCATGTATTAGATAAAAATCAATTTTGTCTACGTCAAGTCTCTTTAACTGTTCATTAAGATAATAATCTAAATCCTTTCTTTCTTCTACTTTCCAAATCGGTAGTTTAGTGGCAATTTTAGTTTTTTCCCGGTAACCGTCTTTTAGTGCCTTGCCCACCAGTTCTTCACTATTACCCTGGTGATAGGGCCAGGCAGTGTCTAAGTAATTAACCCCATTATCTACGGCATATCTTATCATTTTAATAGCCTTTTCTTCATCAATATTTCCACTGTCATCATCTATAGTGGGTAACCGCATTGCACCAAATCCCAGCGCTGAAACTTTCCAGTCTAAACCATCAAAATTTCTGTACTGCATTAATTATCCCCCTTGTATAATGTGATTAGTGATGATGAATTTAACCATCACTTATTGTTAACATTTATTTAACTATATAATACCATATGTACTCTATAATGACAAATTTGACTAACATTATAGAAAACACTTTTAGAATATTTTACAATTATAATATAAATAATCTTAATGCGGAAGAATCATAATAATAATATAGATTTTTTGAAACTTCATCAAAGATAATCAGGTGATATTTGAAAAGGAGTAAGTTTGAGTTAAAATAAATGTGAAAATGCAGGATAACAGTAATTACTGAAGAATATATTACAATAGAAATTAAAAAATAAAGGAGAAGGTGAATATTATGAAAGAAAGAATCAAAATATTAGTGATTTTATTCTCATTAATACTGATGATTTCAAGTATATCTGGTATTACAACGGCTTCTGAGCCAGAAGGCGAAGGTGTTTTTGGATCTGGATTTACTGCTCTGGATCTGGAAGAATTAAATGATATACTTGAAGAAGAGGGATCTCCGAAATTTGATAATCCATTATTTAGCTTAAATTTTTCTAATAGTTATGATATGGGGCCGGACTGGTATCTTGGTAATACAACTATTTCAGCTATTGATAGAGAAGTAGCAAACGATAAAACAGGATATCTTTCATTTGTTTATATTGGAGTGAATGGAGGCAGCCAGAGAGAGCTGACTGAAGATATAACCTTAC
>CAZSTU010000038.1:0-14740 GCA_964609745.1 uncultured Halanaerobiaceae bacterium | reverse complement strand
CATAGTTATTACTCCTCTCTCCCTGTTTAAATAATTAAAAAAAATTATGATTGACAAGCAAAGTTAATTACAATTTTAAACAATAATAATTAATTTAAATAATACTAAATTCAAGTAATTTTGTCAACTACAAAGGTTTCTGATTTAGTGGTATAAGTAGTTCAAATAATCCTTTGCCGATTACTTTTACAATACCGGCCAGAGGCACAGCAAGAACCATCCCCCATCCTCCCAATAAATTTATGGAAACAAGGAGAGAGAAGATAATAACTACTGGATGTAAACCAACTTTGTTGCTCAATATTCTGGGGGCCAGTACACTACTTTCTATCTGTTGAATTAATATATAAAAAATAGATACAAGTAAAGCCTGAAATGGAGTATTAAAAAAAGCAATAATTACCGCCGGAACCGCCCCCAAAAATGGCCCAATATAGGGGATCATATTTGTCAGTCCTACTAACACACCAAGAACAAGATAAAAGCGGACTTCAAATAGATATAGTCCTATACTGCTAATTATTGTCACCAAAAAACTTATCCATAACTGTCCTCTAAAATATCCTATCATGACATTATTAATTTCATCCATTATTCTTAATAAAACTTTTTTGTTTTTCAAAGAAAAGAATTTAAAAAAATTATCCTTAAATTTTTCCAGATCTAATAATAAATAATAAGAAATAATAGGAGCCATGATCAGACTAAATATAATAGTAAGAGAATCAAGAAAAAGATTACTAATATCTGTTAACATATGTTTTAAATATCCTTCTAAAAATTGGCTTGTCCTGGTAGTGATTTCTTCTGGTAATAATAAATTAAAAGCATGATACTGTTGGTCGAGATAAAGAAGATATTCTCGTATCTCATCCAAATAAAATGTAGATTTACCAGCCAAACCCTCTAATTCTTTTATCAAAGAAGGTAAAAAAATTAAACTGGAAATAAATAAAATATTAAAAACTATTATAATAATTAATATTATTGCTCCCTGTCGAGGAAAACCCTTATTTTGCATATAACAAACAATTGGATTAAAAATATAGGTAAATAGAATTCCAAATCCAAAAGGTAATAATGTTGCTCTAACTCTATAAAAAAATATAATGAGCAAAGTGCAGAGAAAAAATAATAATAGGCGGCGGATTTGCTCACTTCTGTTCTTCAAATAATTTATCACCTCCAACAATCACTACATCCTGACCATAATAAAGATTTTCTTCAACAGTTAAAAAATTGCGCCCCTCCCACAAATCCTGTATTACTCCACCAGATAATTCATAACCAACTATTTTCCCCAATTTTTCATCGATTAAAAGATCTGATATCACACCTAATTCTTTCCCTGAGGTATTTATTACGGAATTTCCCAGGATGATTTCTTTGTTTTTTGCATAATTTATTTTGTTTTTTTTATCTTCTAGCAAAATAAGATTTTCTCCACTTTTGATTATAACTATATCATCTCCCAGACAGTAAATATACTCTCCTGGAACAAAAAAATTATCATTTTGTACTATGATTAACCCTTCTATGTTTTCTCCATCATCTGATATTAAAATATCTTTTACTTCACCTACCAGTGCCCATTCCCCATGCTAATAACAGGTAAATTGTGTAATTCTTTTAATTTTATCACAATAAGCCTCCAATAAATTTATTTTTCGTTAATAATACCGTTAAATTTCTCTCCATCAAATCCTACATAAACCTCTGGCACTCTTCCCAGAATAGTAACTTCAACCAGGGGAACATCTGAATGAATAAATATTTCGTTCTCAGAAAACGGTATTATTAATGATAATTCAACTTCTGTCTGAAGATATATTTTATGTCTGGTTTGATTTATCCCTGCTGTTTGAAAGCTATCTACTACATCGGGAGGGCGGGTAAACCCTATGAACATAATTTTAACTGGGAAAACAGGCCCAAATCCTGCCAAAATATCAATGCCTGTTAATTTTCCCAGAGGTATATTTACACTTTGACTCAACTGATCCTCCAACCTATCCTGTATATTAAGAGAAATTCTAGAAGATAATTGATTTATTTCTCTTGTATTCGGCTGCATTAATATTATATTTCCCTCGTTATCACACTTATATGTAATTAAATCTTCATAATTTAAATAGTCTGTTTCTCTGTTAACAGCTTTATTTATTGCTTTATTGGAAACCTTAATAGCTTCACCCCGGGCCAGTGCAAAAAAAGCAGGATAAAGAGCTCTAATACAAAATAGTAATAACAGTATTATAAAACAAAAAATAATAATTATAACTTTAATTATAAATAATTTCTTCCTCTTATTAAAAATCAAAAAAATCCCCCCGCATATATTTATATGCAGAGAGGGGATCTAATGTGTTTTAATTAAGTTAATTTAACTTTTGCATATCTTCTCTTTCCTATTTTTATTATCATACCATCCTCTATTTTAAGATCTGTATCTACTTCATCATGTCGCTGGTCATTAATATAAACAGCCCCCTGTTTTATCATGCGTCGAGCCTGACTGTTACTATCAACATACCCTGTTGCAGATACCAGTTTTACCAGCCACAAACGTCCCTGATCATCAAGTTGATCTTCGCCGATATTTATTTCAGGCATATCTTCGGGAAGACCTCCCTCAGAAAATACCTTTTCAAATTCACTTGCAGACTCTTCTGCCAATTCCTGATTATGATATTCACTGACAATTTCATATGCCAGTTTCTTTTTTAAATCCATGGGATTTATATTTTCATTTTCCAGCTTCTTTTTCATATCTTTTAACTTTTTCTGTGGAACATCTGTTAAAAGTTCAAAGTACCGTACAATTAACTTATCTGGAACTGACATAACTTTACCATACATATCTGATGGTTGATCATATATCCCAATATAGTTTCCAAGACTTTTACTCATTTTATTAACACCATCGAGACCTTCTAGTAGTGGCATCATAATTATAACCTGAGCTGGCTGACCGTATTCTGCTTGCAATTTACGACCTACCAGTAGATTAAATCTTTGATCAGTCCCCCCAAGTTCAACATCAGCTTCAATTGCCACAGAGTCATAACCCTGCATCAAAGGATAGAAAAATTCATGTAAACTTATTGGTCGATTATTTTCATATCTTTTTTTAAAATCATCTCTTTCCAGCATTCTGGCCACAGTATACTTTGAAGAAAGCTCCAGCACATCAGCCATACCCAGTTTTGAGAGCCACTCACTATTAAAAACCAAATTTGTTTTTTCCGGGTCAAGAATTTTCGAAAACTGTTTTTCATAAGTACGCGCATTTTTCTTTATTTCCTTTTCACTTAATTGTTTTCTGGTCTCTGATTTACCTGAAGGATCTCCTATCCTTCCGGTGAAATCCCCAATTATCAAATATACTTCATGACCCAATTCCTGAAACTGTCTCAATTTCCTCAACACAACCGTATGTCCCAAATGAATATCAGGAGCAGTAGGATCCAATCCAAGTTTAATTCTAAGAGGTCTTCCCTCCTTTTCAGCTTTTTTAAGCTTATCCTTCAATTCTTCTCGGGAAATAAGATCACTTACTCCTCTTGTCAAAGTTTTTATCTGTTGATCAATATCCATTTTATGTACACCTGATTCTTTATCAGGCTTTTCACCTCCTGCAGCATTAGTATTTATATTTCATTTTATTATATCAAATTGCATTTCTTCCCACAAGGGGTTATAATAAAGAAGAGAAAGATGTTATAATTATAATGGAAGGTGATAAATTGTGGCCTTAAAAAAGAAACAATATATTATAGCAATAATTATACTAGTTTTTGCTCTTGGTTTTGGAATGACAATAGGGGCACTAGCCTGGATAATCAGGGATACACCTGATATTTCAAACTACAAAGGTTCTGGAGAAGCTTCTTTTGTATACAGTGCAGATGGTGAACTTCTAACAAAAATATATAAAGAAAATCGAATTTATGTCCCTCTGGAAAGAATACCGGAGGATCTAAAAAATGCAATAGTTGCAGTTGAAGATACCAACTTTTATGTTCATCATGGTATTGATTTTTGGGGCATAATCCGGGCCTTAACCACAAATATATTAAAGAACAGGACCAGACCTCATGGAGCAAGCACTATTACCCAACAACTTGCAGGTAATGCCATGCTTGATAGACAGAATGTTTCTTATTATCGCAAAATCCAGGAGGCGTACCTTGCTTTACAATTCGAAAGGTTATATACAAAACCAGAAATTTTGGAAATGTATTTGAATGAAATTTTTCTGGGACACAGCTCTTATGGTGTGGAAACAGCTTCACAACAATATTTTGACAAACACGTCTGGGAACTAAACCTTAGTGAATCCGCTTTACTTGCCGGACTACCCAGGGCTCCTAACTTTTATTCGCCAATCCGAAATAAAGAAGCAGCCATTAACCGCAGAAATATTGTTTTAAATAGAATGGAAGAACTGGGGTATATTTCTGAAGAGGAATTTGAAGAAGCAAAAGATCAGGAAATTAAAATTAAATCCTCTGAACCAGATCAGGAAGATACTGCCCCATATTTTGTTCGTTATGTCAAAGAACAATTAATAGACCGTTTTGGATCTCAGATGGTTTATAATGGTGGTCTGAAAGTATATACTACACTAGATATGGATATGCAAAAAAAAGCAGAAGAATCAGTGGAGGAAGCACTGGATGATTATATTCCTTCTGTAGAAAGAGATAATTCTACTGACAAACTTCAACCACAGCTTGCTCTGTCCACTATTGATCCGGGGACTGGGGCTGTCAGAGCTATGATTGGCGGTCGGGGTAATGATCAGTTTAATAGAGCTACACAGGCCACCCGTCAACCAGGATCAGCTTTTAAACCCTTTGTCTATACCACAGCCATCAGACAAGATTATTCAACGGGAACAGTAATTAATGATATGCCTATGCTGGCCAGGAAAGAAGAAGGAGAATCTAAATCTTTATGGCCCACTAATTCACAAAACCAGTACCGTGGGTATGTAAGTTTAAGGACTGCCTTAACCCATTCAATTAATGTGGCTGCAGTCAAAACAATCCAGGATGTTGGTATCTCTGATACTATAGATACAGCTGCTTCCATGGGCATTAATACTATAGATAAAGATAACTACTCTAATGATCATTTGTCTCTTGCACTGGGGGGACTCTCAAGAGGCGTGAAGCCTATAGAAATGGCTTCAGCGTATGGAGTTCTAGCCAATAATGGTATCCGAGTAGAGCCATACGTAATTGATCAGGTAAAAGACAATCAAGATAACACAATTTATGAAGCACATTCCGATAAAGAGATTATAATGAATGAAGAAGATAGTTATATTATGACAGATATTTTAAAATCGGTGATCACAAATGGTACCGGCTGGAGAGCAAATCTTGATAAACCTGCAGCTGGAAAAACAGGTACAACAAATGATTATACTGACGCCTGGTTTGTTGGATATACTCCCGACCTTGTTACATCCGTATGGATTGGAGAGGATAATCCCCGCAAAATGGTATATGATGAAAAAGATGATGACGGTAATTACATTTATCCTGAAGGTGAGGAACCAAGGACTATTTCAAGCGCTGAGGCAGCAAGACTCTGGGGAGGCTATATGCGTAAGGTAGTCGAAGATAGACCTAATAAAGATTTCCAAAGACCTGAAAATATAGAAGAAGTAAAAATCGATCCTGTTACAGGACTACTGGCTACTGAGGACACTCCAAATCCCAGAAAAGAAATATTTAGAGCTCAAAATGTACCTGAGGAAGAAGATGATTTGCACGGTCCTGTTGAAAAAGTAAAAATAGATACCGAAAGTGGTTATCTGGCAACAGATAATTGTCCCCAGGGACAGGTCGAAACACAAACCTTTGTGGAGGAAAGTGGTTATAGATTGGGACCTACTACAATTGAATTTGAACAGGATTTAGAAGAAGTTGAAAAAACCGAGATGGTGGAAGAAGAACTGGAAGAAGACGACGAAGATATTATTAAAGGAACCTATATTGTTGAAGAAGGTGAACCAGTACAAAAAATTGATCCAGAAACCGGAGTACCAGAAAGAGACGAAGACGGGCAGGTTATATATGAAACAAAACCCACCCGCGAATGTCCACTACACAATACTGAGGAGGAAAGTGATAATATATTTGATCAAATAAGAAATTTCTTAAATAAAGATAATGAACAGGATTAACGCCCCAGTGTCACAATAGTGGCGCCACTACCTCCTTCTTTTTGGCGACCAAGTCTATAAGATTTTACATGGGGATGATCATCCAGCACTTCAGAAACCGCCTGTCTTAGAGCTCCTGTTCCTTTACCATGAATAATTTCTACCTGCTTTAGTCCTGCCAGAAAAACATCATCAAGGTATTTATCAATCTTTAGTTGAGCATTTTCATATCTTTCGCCCCGTATATCCAATCGGGGCGATATTTTTTCGGCTTTTTTTACCTGATATTTTTTTACAATCTCTTCCCTCTCTATTTTTTTATCTTCAACTTTGACCAGGTCAGCCATATCTGCAGTAACTTTCATAACACCCGCCTGAATGGTGGCTTTCTGATCATCTTCATTGATATTTATTACTTCACCTTTCTGTCCATAACTCCTAATTCTCACCTTATCACCGGCTTTTATAGATTCATCAATATTTTGTTCTTTCTGTTCCTGACTTCTTTCATCTTCTATAATTTCATTTTCAATATCTTTAAATTCTTCCCGCAGCTCATTTGCAGTTCTATCTACATCCGGTCTTGATGTATATTCTTTTTCTTTTAAATCTCTTATAATTTCTTTTGTTTTCTTTTCGGCTCTTTTAATTTTTTCTTCTGCTTCTTTTTTAGTTTTTCTAATAATATTTTCCTTTTTTTCTTTTAAGCTCTCAAGTTTGTTTTCATATTCAGTCTTTAATTTTTCTACTTCTCTTTTTTTTCGTTCAACTTCTTCTTTTAAATTTCTGTACTTTTTCCTCTCTTTATTGAGTTTATTGATAATGCTTTCCACTTTCAAGTCACCTTCATCGCTTAAATCTTTTGCACGCTCAATTATATCTGAAGGCAAACCCAATCTTAAAGCTATTTCAAATGCATTACTTCCACCTGGCATTCCCATAATCAATTTATAGGTAGGGCTTAAGGTTTCCAGATCAAACTCCACTGAGGCATTTTTAACACCATCTGAAGAGTATGCATAACTTTTTAGCTGACTATAATGAGTTGTAGCAACAGTTATTGCCTGCTTTTTCTTCAAATTTTCCAAAATAGAAATCCCCAGGGCAGCCCCTTCACGGGGATCTGTGCCAACTCCCAATTCATCAAGTAATACCAGAGAATTACTATCAGCCTTTTTTAAAAATCTTTTAATCTTGTTCATATGGGAGGAAAAAGTACTTAAATTTTGTTCAATACTCTGCTCATCACCAATATCTGCAAATACACTATTAAAAACAGAAATAACTGTTCCATGATCGGCAGGTATATGAAAACCTGCTTGAACCATTAATACAAAAAGGCCAATAGTTTTCAGACTAACAGTTTTGCCGCCGGTATTGGGTCCTGTAATTACCAGGGTAGTAAAATCAGTACCTGCTTCCACATCTATGGGAACAGGCTTTTTTTGCAATAAAGGGTGTCTTCCCTTTTTTATTTTTATTTTTCCATTTCCAGTTACATCAGGTGATATCCCATCTATTTCATCACTATACATTGCTCTGGCAAAAATTACATCCAGTATAGAATAAATTTTTAAGTTCTTTTTTAGTTCAAACTTTTTATTTTTAATTTTCCAGGTTAATTCCTGTAATATTCTATAAATTTCATTTTCTTCTTCACTTTTAACCTCTCGCAACCTATTATTTAACTTAACAACTTCCATAGGCTCCATAAAGATAGTCATACCACTTGAGGAACGATCATGTACTATACCTGAAAAAGAATTTCCATATTCCTTTTTTACTGGAACCACGTATCGTTTTTCTCTTCTTGTGATCAATTGATCCTGCAGCATATTCTTATATTTACTACTTTTTAAAATACCCTGAAGAGTACTGCGAATTTTATCTTCAAGCTTTCCTTTTTCCCTTCGTAATGACTTTAATTTGTTACTTGCACTATCTTTTATCTCACCATAATCATCTAAAACTTTGTCAAATTCTTTCTTTAAACCAGTTAAATTTTCAATTTGCTCCACTTTATGCATAAGAATATTTAAATCATTTTCCAAAATCTTAGGATCTGTCACTTCTTTAATTTGATTGAAGAACTTTAATAAATTTTTCTGCCCCTCAAGTGTTTCCTGAACAGAAACTATTTCTTTCCGGGACAAAACTATATCTTTATCAGCTTTTTTTATAATTTCTCTAAGATCTTTAATACCTCCGAAAGGAGCTCTACCAAATTCATCCAGTACCTTTTTAGCTGAAGTTACCTCTTTTAGTGATGTCCTTATATACTCAATATCATTAACAGGCTTTATCTTATCAATAATCTCTTTACCGATTGTTGTTTGTGCTTTTTCCCTGACACTATCAATTATTTTTAAAAATTCTAATACTTCTAGAGTATGTTTATCCAAAAAAAATTCACCTCTTATCAATTTTAAGATAATCTTTAATTTCCGTTAAAGTCTTTGTATTTAATACATCTACTGCTTCCATCCATCCTCTTCTCGCCACACTAACACCAAGTTCCATATGTTCAAGTTGTTTTATATGATGAGCATCTGTATTAATTACTAATTTAACACCCTCTTTTTTGGCTAGATAACTCAATTTATCATCAAGATCCAGCCTGCTGGGAGAAGCATTAATTTCCAGACATGTATTTGTTAAGCCCGCCATCTTAATTACTCTGTTCATATCTGCTTTATAAGATGTTCTTTTGCCCAGTAATCTTCCCTGAGGGTGTCCTATAATATCTACATAAGGACACTCCATTGCCTTAATAATACGGGTCGTCATCTGATCTTTATCCTGTTGAAAACCCGAGTGTACTGAAGCTATAACCAGTTCAAAGCTTTCCAAAATTTCATTGCTGTAGTCAAGAGATCCGTCCTGCAAAATATCAACTTCTATACCATTAAATATATATATATCTTCAAGTTTGTTATTCAATTCCTCGATCTTTTTTCTCTGTCTTATTACCTTTTCAACTGACATACCGTGAGCAACTCTTAATGATTGAGAATGATCGGTAATAGCTATGTACTGATAACCCTTTTTGCGGGCTGCCCGGGCCATATCTTCAATGGAATACGCTCCATCACTAAAGTTAGAATGAAGATGCATATCCCCCTTAATATCATCTAAATCAATTAGTTCGGGTAATTTATTTTTCTCCGCTGCTTCTACTTCCCCCCTGTCTTCCCTTAATTCAGGGGGTATATATTGCAGACCAAGATTTTTATAAATATCACTTTCACTTTTAATTTCATGTATTTTTACACCATCTTTATTAAATACTCCCTTTGCTTTTAAATTCATATTCATTTTTCTAGCCCTCTTTTTTAATTTTTCTCTATGTGTTCTAGATCCGGTGTAATATAAAAGTGCAGCAGGATAATTTCCAGGTTTTACAAACCTGTATTTTATATTGAAACCCTTATTAGTGGATATAATTCCCTGACTTTCGTCTTCTTTTTCTAAACTATTTACAGTAGAAATATTTTTTAATATTTTTATTGATTTAAAAAAATTGCTACTTACAAGTATTAAAACAAAATTTTTTATCAGTTCCTTTTTACGTCTTAATTCCCCGGCAAATTTAAAGTCACTAATTATATCAGTATCATTTCTTTCTACTAATTCATATAAATGTTGTGAAAATTCACCGGCCAATTCCTTAGCTTCATTTAACCGAATAAAGTCCGAATAATGTTGATATTTTTCAAGAGATTTTAAAAGTCTTTTTTCACTTTTTGCGCCAAAACCTTTTAGCTTCTGGACCTCATTTTTCATTAATGCTTCTCTCAAATCATTTATATCCTGTATTCCAAGTTCATAAAAAAGACGATGAGCACTTTTTGGACCCAATCCTGAGATATCAGTCATTTCCTGTACTCCAGCAGGCAATTCGTTTCTTAGTTCTTCTAAAGTTGATGAACAACCGTTTTCAAAAATTTCTTTAATAGTGGAGGCTATTCCTGAACCAATACCATCTAATTTTTGCAACTTATCTTCTTCTACCAATTTTTTGATATCTTCAGATATAGCTGTCAATTTACGGGCTACATTTTGATATGCCCTAATTTTAAATTTATTTTCACCCTTGATTTCCATTAAATCAGCCAGCTCATGTAAAATATCAGCTACTTCTTTATTAGTAAATTTATCCATTACTTATCACCTGCTTGTAAAAATTAAATACAAAGAAAGACCATGCTAATCATGGTCTGTGAAATATTTCTTCTAAACTTTTTTGAATCAAAGGAGTCATATCAAGTATGTTTTCCGCAAAAAAAGAACTAGCAATAAGTTGCTCAACTTCTTCAAAAGGAATTTCAGCCAAAATAAAAATTACAAGATAAATTAGAAGAGCCCCCTTAACCAGGCCAAAAGCAGCTCCAGCAATGTGATCAAGGGGTTTTAAAAATAATATATTCAATATATTACGAATAACCGCACCCAGGGCATGTACTACAATATTAAAAGCAATAAAGACTACAGCAAAACTAATAAACTGTAATAGTGGCCCTGAAAAATTAAAATAATTAGACAAATATGGGATTAATATATGATAATATTTTAATCCCATATAAAGAGCCACTATGATACCTACAATGGTACTTGTCTGATTGATAAACCCCCGATTGTAACCACTTATTATAAAATACAAAAAAACTGCGGTTATAATAAAGTCAAGCAGAGTCAAACTACTCACTTAGTCTACCTCCTCCAGGAGGGCCATAATTTCTTTATTTTCTTCTTCAAGTTCTTCTATTTTTTCCTTCAACTGATTGTTTTTTTCTTTAAGTTTTTTTATTCGTTCCTTTTTTTTATCATTATTATCTTTTAATTTAAAGAACTCATCAGCCATATTTATTAAAGTTAGACCAATCAATCGCCTGCGGGGTAAACGAGGATAAGCTTTGGTAATCTCCAGACCAACTTTATTAATATATTGAGCCAATTTGTTAATATATTCTTCAGATTTATCCCCGATAACCACCTGTTTTTCACCAAGTATATTTACATAAAATTTCTTTTTATTATACTTATCCTCAGATGCCATAATTATACATCCCCCGGCTAAAAATTATTATTCACACACTATTTCTAATAATAATTTCATTATAAAAGAGAAAATTCCTGCATTAATATTTTAATTTCCTCTTATTGTAGCGGCAAATTCACTTTCTAATATGGCAATTATTTCATTAAATATATCATTTGCTTCACTGTCAGTAAGAGTTTTTTCTCTTGATCTAAATTTTAATTTAAATGCCAGGCTTTTTTTGCCCTCTGGAATTGGTTGGCCGCGATATAAATCAAATAGTTCTACATTTTCGAGTAATTCGCCCCCAACATCCTTCATTTTTTCCAGTATTTTTGAAACTGCAATTTTTTCGTCAATCACAATAGCCAGATCCCTATTAACAGCTGGATAACGAGGCAGTGGATTATAAGTTATATTTTCCTTCTGAGTATTATCCAAAATCTTTTCCAGACTCAAGTTGAATATTGTAGTGCCTTCAATTAAATTAAATTCATCAATTATTTCAGGCGATAATTCACCCAGGTAACCTATATTCTCATTATCAATGAATAATTGTGCTGTTCTCCCGGGATGCAAATATTCTTTTTTAGCTGGCTGAAATTCAAGGTCCTTAATTTTTAAGCCATCAAAAAGATTTTCAATTACACCTTTAAGATAAAAGAAATCTGCAGCGTTATTTTGCCAGAGATCTTTTTCAAAACCCATACTCCCACCGGCCAGCATTGTTTTTTCATGAGGGCGTTCTTGATCTCTTGCTCGGAAAACACGACCTATTTCAAAAATACCCATTTTTTCAATATTTCTTTTAGCATTAAAGGATAAAACTTCAATTATTCCCGGTAGTAGTGATGTTCTCATGATGGCAAAAGCTTTATTTAATGGATTTTTTATTTCAACCCAATTTCTCAGTTGACTATTTTCAGGAATTTGTAGATTATCATATTTTTCTTTTCCACTAAGACTGAAAGTCACAACTTCATCAAGCCCTGTGGAATTTAAGTGTTCTTTTATTTGTTTTTTTAATTTTTGGCCTGGCTTTCTTCCTCCCTGCTGTTTTCTGGTAGACCTGGTTACAGGTATGTTATTATATCCAAACATTCTTGCAATTTCTTCCATCAGATCTGCTTCTTCTTCTACATCATTTCGATAAGATGGAATGGAAAATATCATTTTATTATTTTGCTTTTCTTCAAGTTCAAATTCAAGCCAGGCAAGCATCTCAATCATTCTACTCCGTTCAATATCTATACCCAACAATTTATTTACTCTTGCAGGATCCACAGAAACTTTTTTATTTTCCCGTGGTACAGGATATTTATCAATAACTCCTTCCACTACTTCTCCTTCGGCATATTCCTGCATCAAATAAGCTGCTCTGTTACTGGCATCTATTAAATTTTTTATATCAACTTCCCTCTCAAAACGATGGGAAGCTTCACTATGTAAACCAAATTTTGCAGCAGTTTTCCTTATGTTTAGAGGATTAAAATAAGCAGATTCAAGAAATACATTTTTAGTTTCTTTAGTTACTTCACTAATTTCTCCCCCCATAACACCGGCCAGACCAAGAGGTTTTTCCTTATCTGCAATTAAAAGAACATCTTCATCCAAATTTCTCTGCTCTCCATCAAGTGTTGTTAAACTTTCCCCATTTTGTGCCCTTCTCACAATAACCTGACCATCTTTTATTGTATCATAATCAAAAGCATGTAAAGGTTGATTATATTCCAGTAATACATAATTGGTAATATCTACTATATTATTAACAGGTCTTATCCCTGCTGCTTTAAGTCTCATCTGCATCCAATGAGGTGAAGGTTTTATTTTTACATTTTTAATTAACCTTCCGGTGTAACGAGGACATAATTTTTCATCTTTTATTTCTACATCTGCCTGATCTCTTATATTCTGTGAAGATTTTTTAATAGTATTATCCGGTAGTTTAATGTGTTTTTTACCTGCAAGCATCGCCTTAATTTCCCTGGCAATACCTATCATCCCCAGGCAACGAGCATAATTAGGAGTCAAATCAAGTTTATAAACATAATCATCCAATCCGTATTCTTTTATAAATAACTTACCAACTTTGTAATTGTCAGGAAGTATCATTATCCCTTCCTGACGTTTTTGGGCCAATCCCAGTTCATCTTCAGAACAAATCATCCCGCTGGACTTAATTCCTCTAATCCTGGTCTCTTCTATTGTCATTCCTGTTGGAAGCCTGACCCCGGGTTTGGCAATAGGGACTTTAATACCTTCTTTTACGTTAGGAGCTCCGGTGATCATTTTTTTCTTTTCTTCACCTGTATTAACGACACACACTACAAGTTTATCTGCATTGGGATGATCTTTAATTTCCACGATTTCACCAATTATTATATCTGAAAGTCCTTCTCCCAGATAATCCAGACTTTCAACCTCAAGTCCCGCCATTGTCAATTTTAATGATAATTCTTCAGGATCATATGGGAAATCAATATATTCTTTTAGCCAGTTATAGGAAACTTTCATCCTCGTCACTCCTTCAACTATATTATTTGAAGTATTATATTTAAATTAAATTAATAATTAAAATTGATGTAAAAAGCGTTTATCATTTTCAAAAAGTAATCTTATATCTTCAATACCGTATTTTAACATCACTATTCTATCCCAGCCCATTCCAAATGCAAAACCACTATATTCTTGAGGATCAATATTTGACATGCGTAAAACATTAGGATGAACCATTCCCGAACCCATTATCTCCAGCCATCCCGTATTTGAACATAGTTTGCAGCCCTTACCATCGCAAACTACACAGGACACATCTACTTCAGCACTTGGCTCAGTAAAGGGAAAATAACTGGGTCTAAATCTTATTTTTCTCTTTTCACCATACAATTTATGAACAAAAGTATTAATTGAACCTTTTAAATCACTAAAAGAAATATCATGATCAATAACCAGGCCCTCTATTTGGTGAAACATTGGAGAGTGAGAAGCATCCAATTCATCCGAACGATAGGCTCTTCCCGGTGCAATAATTCTAATAGGAAGATCTTTATTTTCCATTGTCCGCACCTGAACAGGTGAGGTATGTGTCCTTAATAAAAATTTGTTATCAATATAAAAGGTATCCTGAAGATCCCTGGCAGGATGACCTTTTGGAATGTTTAAAGCTTCAAAATTATAATATTCACTCTCAACTTCAGGACCTTCTTCAATAGTAAAACCCATTCCAGCAAATAAGTCTATAACTTCTTCTATAACAAGTGTAAGGGGATGAGCATGCCCAACTTCTGGTTTAATTCCTGGTAATGTTACATCAATTTGTTCTTCTTTTAACTTCTCTTTTTTATGTAATTTATCCAGTAAATCTTCTTTTTCTTTATGTAATTTTTCGATCTTCTGTTTTAATTGGTTTGTTTCTCTGCCAACTATAGGTTTTTTTTCATCTTCAACTTCACTCATTGCCGAAAATATTTTAGATATTTTTCCTTTTTTACCCAAATATTTTATTCTAATTTCTTCCAACTCTT
>CAZSTU010000037.1:0-14749 GCA_964609745.1 uncultured Halanaerobiaceae bacterium | reverse complement strand
TCATATACCTGCTGGCCTCTATCGGCTACATATTCTTTTCTTATCGTATAATCGCTATTTCTTAATTCTACCTCATCCTTCTTTATCTTCCGACTAATGGTCGTTCGATGCCTCCTTAACCCCTCCCCTATCTCTGTTGATGATTTATCCTGAATATTGTATAAATGCTCAATTATTTTCCGCTCATCACAAGTTAGGTGTTTCCCTTTTCTACTGTCTGTGGTATAATTATCTTGGCACATATTTCCCGCCCCCCATGTATTTTGGTTTTTGCTCTAAAAACATTATATATGAGGTGGGAGTATGTGTCATCTTTTTATGCCCTCTTTTTATACTTTGTGCATTTAATTATATCATGTACCAAATTATTCTGTAATTTTTTTGCTCTAAAAGGTACAAATTGTAGATTTTTGCAGGAAAAATATATTATATAGTGAATAGTTATATAAAGCATTTATAGCATTTATATAGAAAAGCATCTTTGTATGAGGAGATTATAATAAGTATAAATATATGCAGGAAGAAAACAGTTTATAGCGAAATGATAAATGAGGATAATCATAATAGAGGAGGGACAAATGATTAAACTAAATGTCTTTAAAATATTTATTATATTTATTATTATTAGTATCTCAATATTTTTACTATCTGCCTGTAGTCTTTTTGAAGAGTCAAAACAATATTATGAACCAAACCTTGACATAGAAATGGAAGAAATACCGGATTATGATTTTGAGAAAACATATGATGTTATTGTAGTAGGCACAGAACCGGAAGGTATAGCGGCTGCCGTTTCCAGTGCCCGTAATGGTTTAAATACTTTGTTAATTGATGAAAGAGCAGAAGTGGGAGGGCTTGTAGTCAGGGGAATGCTTAATACCCTGGATATGAATTATGATCCTGAGGGTGAGATTTTATCTGAAGGTATATTTGAAGAATTTTATAAACAGCTTGAAGGTACATCCTTTAATACGGAAACTGCTAAAAATGTGTTTGAAAGGATGATAAGTGAGGAAAAAAATTTAGAACTTATGAATTCTACAGAAATAATAGAGCCAATTATTGATAAAGATAGGATAGTGGGTTTAAAAGTAAAAAAAGATGATAAAAAAATAAATTATGCTGCCCCCCGTTTAATAGATGCTACTATTGATGCCGATATAGCAGCTCAAGCTGGGGTTCCTTACAGTGTAGGCCTGGAAGATATTTTCAGGGAGAATAAGTTTCAGGTGGCAACCCTTGTTTTTGAGCTGGAAAATGTTAACTGGAAAGAGGCTAAAGATTATCTAAGTCAGGATGGTAATGGAGATAGTGGTGGAGATGATCGGTCATTATGGGGTTTTTCAGAAGAGATGAATAAATATGAAAGTAGTAATTCTGATCTTGATGTTAGAGGTTTAAATGTTGGGAGACAGGAAGGGGATAGAGTTTTAATAAATTCCCTTCATATATTTAACGTAAATCCCCTTGATGAGGAATCTGTAAACAAAGGAAGAGAAAAAGCTATTTCAGAGTTGCCCGATATAGTAGAACATATTAATGAACATATTGTAGGGTTTGAAGAGGCAGAATTATCAGGGTATGGGGATGAGTTATATTTAAGAGAAGGCAGACATACTGAAACTAAAGAAAAATTAACTATTAATGATGTAAGAGAAAATAGAAATTTTGAAAATAAAATAGCTCTGGCTTCTTATCCTGTTGATATTCAGAGAACCTCTCCCCATGATAATGGTTATGTATATAACAATCCGGATACGTATAGTATTCCCTTTGGATCTATAGTTACAAAAGAAGTAGATAATTTATTTGTTGTCAGTAAAGCAGCAGGATATGATCCTCTTGCTCACGGTTCAGCTAGAGTGGTACCAACTGGCATGACTGTAGCACAGTCAGCCGGGGCAGCAGTTAGGTTATCATTGGAAGAAGAGGTATCATTACATGAATTTGCAGAAAAAGATGATCTTATAAATGTGTTGCAGCAGAGACTGAAAAAACAGGGTATGTTACTGGATGATTTTGATTATTCTTTTGCTGGAGAAGATCGCTGGACTCTATCCGGAATAAGATTTGTCAATAGTTTGGGTTTGCTTATCGGTGGTTATGAAAATGAGTATGGTCTTGATGATAAAATTGAACAGGAGGAGTTTGCAAATAAATTAACACTTACTTTGAAAAGGTATTTTGACATGGAAGATGTTGATCTTGGTAATGATACTTTTGTTATCAATAATGATTTTGTAACAAGGGAGGATGCTTCTCGAATTTTGCTGGAAGTAGCAGAGAAAGATGTAAAAGAAGGGGGATTAAAACAATTAAGTGACGAAGGGATTATAAGCAATAAAACCAGGGAAAGAGCATTAGAGGATGACTATCTTAAAAAAGATGTAGTTTATGTTTTATTTAAAGAGTTTATAGAATATGCGGAAAGGGAAGAACTTTTTTAACGTGAATTAAAAAATGAAGTATAACACATTGCTGAAATTAATAAGTTATAATTATATTTTAAAGGTAAAATCAAAATAATATCCCGGTATCCGGAATTTCCGGGGCCGGGAATTATTTATTTATAGCCTGTTTAATTTGTCATTAATTTTTTGTAAAAGTGCAATGTTTCTTCCAAAACCAATAAAAATAATACTGGTAATTATCCCGCCTCCGATATAGGCCATACCTATATAACGAATAAATGGTCCAAAATCAGACATAAGTCTTGCCTCACGTAAGATTTTTATCCCCTGTAGTGTGCCTCCAATAAAAACTAAAATGCCCATTATGTAAAATAAAATGGCTATAAAAGAAAAACTTGAATCACTTTTTTTCTGACGTTTTCCACTGCGGCTTTCAGATAAATACTGTCTTTCTTTTTCAGGCATTGTAATACCTCCTTATAATTTTATTATCTGTTTACCATTATACACAATTTGAATAAAAATTTAAATTCAGTAGTTTATTTTATTTCTGAAAAAGTTTTAAAATTAACAAAAAATATAGTATACTTAAATTAATAGATAAAGATAAGCTTTACTTAATAAGAGGTGTAGACTTGAGGAGGTGTATTTAGTTGCAGGAATTATTTGTAGAAAATATTTTTTTCCTTATTTTTATGGCCTTATTTTGGTACATATCCACTTATTATGACTGGTTTGGAAGTAGAAAGGGTAGAAGTAAAAAGGAAATTATTTTAGAGGCAATTATGGCTTCTATTATAGCTACTGCCATTAAAATATTAGTTGGAAGATGGATATAATATAGAAAGGAGGGGTGTAAATGCTTGATAAAAAAGAGGAAATATTAAAGGAAGCTTATAAAAAACAAAAGGAGATAGGGGGTTCTGGTGGTATTTTACCCGGTCATCAGGATGTGGGCTTAAGCCAGAGAGCCTGGAATGATACGGTAATACAGCTACAAAAAAAAGGTTTAATAGAGGGAGTAAAAATAAGTCACAGTGGCCCTAATAGACCTGATAATATAAAAGAGGTTTATCAAACAAAAAGTACAAAAGTTACTGAAAAGGGAAAAGAGTTTATTGGTGAAAAATAATAAATTAACCCGCCCTGTATGGCGGGTTTTTTCTCTAAAAATTAATTTAGTGAATAATAAAATTTTTTTAATTTTTGCATACGTCTTTTCTTTTCTCCAGGTGAAATAGAAATATCTTTCTCATTTTCATTTAGACTTTTAGCTATGAAAAAAAAATAATTCTCATTATGGGAAATAATTGTTTTTCCTCCTTTATAATATCAATCACGATTAAATATATCATTATTATATAATGAAGTCAATATATTTTTTCATTATTTGTAAAAAAGTAAAGCAAATTGGTAATAAATTACCAGAAAAAAGATAAGATTTGACATAAATTAATTATTTGGGGGAGGGGAGTTGATGATAGTTGTCATCGGTGGATGTAATATTGACATCAAAGGTTATAGTAAAAAGTATCAGGCTCATACTTCCAATCCAGGACATATTATAGAAAGCCCTGGAGGTGTGGGGTGTAATATAGCCTGTAATCTGGGGAGCATGGGTGATAATATTACCCTGTTAACAGCTGTAGGTAATGATCATTATGGTCATTTATTAATGGAGACTATCAATGAATTTGGAGTTAACACAAAATATATTTTGCAAAGTGGAGATAAAAGAAGTGGTATATATTCTGCTCATCTGGATATTGAAGGAGATCTAATTGGGGCAATTTCAGATATGAAAGTTTTAGATGAAATTACTGTCTCGTATTTAAAAAAACATACTGATATAATGAGAAGAGCCTCCGTGATTGTGCTGGATACTAATTTAAATAAAAAAGTAATTAAATTTGTAGTGAATATTGCCGGAGAATATGATATAAAAGTGGTGGTAGAACCTGTTTCAATTGATAAATCTAGAAAAATAATGTCTTTACTAAAAGATATAGATTATTTGACCCCCAATTTAATTGAAGCAGAAGTTTTACTTGGCCTGAAAGCAGGCAAAAAAATGAAATTTTCAAAACGTCTTAAAAGATTGGAAGAATCTTATTTAAAGGCAAATTTAAAAACACCTATTCTGGTGACCTGTGGGAGACGAGGGATATGTCTTCTAAAAGGTAATAAAAAAAGATTGTTCAAGGCCCGGGAGATAACTCCTGATGAAATAGAAGAAACTACCGGAGCTGGAGATGCTTTTACAGCAGGTTTGGCGCATGGTCTGGAACATGGTTGGGAATTATATTCTGCCATAAAGCTGGGTTTAAAAATTGCTGAAATGACCATTAAAAGTAAGGATACTGTAAGTGAAGATTTACAGGAGGAATTGAAAACTTTAAATAAGATTAACTTTAAGGAGGGTCTTGAGTGAAGAAATATCTTGTAATTAAGCCTGAAGTAAAAGAGGCTTTAAGTTCTGGGAAACCGGTAGTAGCACTGGAATCGACCATTATAGCTCATGGTATGCCCTATCCAGAAAATGTGCAAACAGCCATAGATTTAGAGAATACAATTCGAAAACAGGGAGCAGTACCTGCTACTGTAGGGATTATTAATGGTCAAATTAAAGTTGGGCTTTCAGAAAGTGAAATAGAAGATTTAGCAAAAGCAGATAAAGTCTATAAGGTGAGCAGGCGAGATTTTCCCTTCGTGTTAAGCGCTAAAGAGATGGGGGCAACAACTGTGGCCGGTACAATGATAGCTGCTGCCAGAGCTGGTATTGAAGTCTTCGTTACCGGGGGTATTGGTGGTGTTCATAAAGGAGCAGAAAGTAATTTTGATATATCTGCAGACTTACAGGAGCTCAAAGAGACAAACGTTACTGTGGTAGCTGCCGGGGCCAAATCAATTCTTGACATAGGATTAACTCTGGAAAGGCTTGAAACCTTTGGAGTGCCTGTTCTCGGTTATAAAACTGAAGAATTCCCTGCTTTTTACAGCCGCAGCAGTGGCTTTAAGGTTGACTATAGAGTAAATGATCCAAGAGAAGCTGCCCGAATAATAAAGACAAAAAGAACAATTAATCTTGGTGGGGGGATATTAATTGCAAATCCCATACCTGAAAAAGATGAAATTAAATATGAGGTAATAAATTCTGTAATTAATCAGGCTCAAAATGAAGCTGAAAAAGAAGGAATAACAGGGAAGGAACTTACTCCCTTTTTACTCGACAAAATAAAAGAGTTAACCGGGGGGACAAGCCTTAAAGCAAATATTTCCCTGGTAAAAAATAATGCAATGGTTGGGGCCCGGGTAGCAAGAGAACTGCAAAGTTTAAACTAGAATAACATGGGGGTTCAATATGAATTTTAATGATTACTTTAAATTTAAAAATATGGTAAGTGTTAGTATTATCAAAATATTATATTTGCTTGGATTTATAGTTATTACTGTTGGTGGTTTTAGTTATGCAAGTAGAGACCCTGCTGCAGGACTTTTTATGTTAATTATGGGGAACTTGATCTGGCGTGTAATATGTGAAGGGGCAGTTATTTTATTCAGTATTCATGAACGTTTGGCTGCTGTTGAAAGATTACAGGAAAAAGAAATTGAACTAAGGCAGAGAGAAATGGTTGACAAACAATAACCAATACTGTATAATTAAATTCGCGCTGTAAGGAGAAAAGTTAATAATTTTTGCCGTACTAGACGGGGTGTTAGCGGTGCCCTGTAACCTGCAACCCGCTATAGCAGGGTTGAACGCCGGTTGAGGGCTTGTCCGCTTGGGGTCCGCCCCCGGTAAGTGGTGTTGACGGTTGGGTCCTGCGCAATGGAGCCCCGTGAACTCCGTCAGATCCGGGAGGAAGCAGCGGTAAGCGGGTGCCTCCATGTGCCGCAGGGGAGCCTGGCTCGAGCTAACTGCCGGGGTAACGCCCGGGCGGAGAAGTTCGAGATCGGTGTACGGCTTAATTTTTATAGACCCTCTAAAAAGAGGGTTTTATTTTATACATATTATAATAAAAGCAGGAATAAATAGCTTTTTCTAGAATAATTTTAGATAAGTAAGTAGTATATAACCCGTAGAAAAAGGGGAATTTTTATGGTTTTTCTTTCTTTATATCGAAAATATCGCCCGGAAAAATTCAGTGATATAGTGGGACAGCAGCATGTGGTGCAGACTTTAAAGAATGCACTTGAACATGATAGAATTAACCATGCCTATCTTTTTGCCGGGCCCAGAGGCACGGGCAAGACATCGACCGCCAAAGTGCTGGCCAGAGCCTTAAACTGTGAAGATGAAACCACAATAGAACCCTGTGGTGAATGTAGTAACTGTCAGCGTATAGCTTCCGGTCAGTCCATAGATGTAATTGAAATTGATGCTGCTTCCAATCGGGGAATTGATGAAATTCGTGAACTAAGAGAAAAGGTGAAATTTTATCCAGGAGAGGGTAAATATAAGGTATATATTATTGATGAAGTTCATATGTTAACCAAAGGAGCCTTTAATGCCCTTTTAAAGACTCTTGAAGAGCCTCCCGATAATGTAGTTTTTGTACTGGCGACAACTGAACCTCATCGTGTTATTTCAACAATTCTTTCCCGCTGTCAGCGCTTTGATTTTACTCTTCTTTCAATAGGGGAAATTGAGGGTAGACTGGCACATATTTGTGAGGGTGAAGGTATTGAATATGAAAAAGAAGCTTTAAATTTAATTGCACATAGTGCTGATGGGGGAATGAGAGATGCAATTAGTATATTAGACCAGTCGATTTCATTTACCGGTGGTGAAATAACATCCGAAAATATTCGTAATATGCTTGGCAAGATAGATAAAGGTGTACTTAAAGAACTGGTAAAGTATATTGCAGATAATAATACCGGTGAAGCTTTACAACTTATAAATAGGCTGTTAAAAGAGGGTAAGAGTGTATCAAGGCTGTTATCAGATTTTATTGAACATATAAGACAATTACTTTTAGTTAAACAATGTGGAATTAATTCAGGATTAATTGATTTTCCTTCTTCTCGCCTGAAACTAATGGAAAAAGAGAGCAGACTATTATCAAACCAGCAGTTAACCCATATAGTAGAAGTGCTGACAGAAACAGAAAAAAATCTAAAATTTTCAAATCAGGAGCGTCTGTTGCTGGAGACAGCTGTGATGAAAGTTTCTAAAGCAGGTAACACAACCGAACTGGCAGAACTGGAAAAAAGACTGGAAAAAGTAGAATTTAAAATAAAAAATATTGATGCTGGATCTATCTCTTCTAAAACAAAAGAAAGAAAAAAGCAAAATAAAAAATGGGAAGAGAAACAGAAAAATAAAAAATCTGAGAAAGTTTCTAAGAAGCAAAAGACTAAAGAGGATAAAGACAAAAATGATAAAGATAAAAAAGACACAAAAAATATTGGAATGACGGGATCTAATGAAAAAGATGAATTGGATAAGTATTGGTCAAATATTTTAAAACTTGTAAAAAAAGAGGATATAAAGGCACATGCTTTTTTGGTTGAAGGTACACCGGCAAAGATGGGAGGGAATAAGGTAACTATAGAATTCCCCCCGGAAAAAAAGTTTCATAAGACCGGAGCAGAAAAGAACAAAAAATTAATTAAAAAAATCTGCAGCAGGGTTCTCAATCAATCCTGTCAGCTTGAATTTGTTCTGACGGGAGATTATAATAAAGATAAAGAACAGAAAACTGGCAGTGGTGATAGTGGCAAAAAAAAATTAGAAAATGAGGAACTTGTACAAAAAATAGCAGAGATGTTTGATGGTGAAGTTATAGAGGCTAAAGATGATATTTTAGAATCCTAAGGAGGTTTAATTATTATGAATATGAATAAATTAATGAAACAGGCTCAGCAGATGCAGGCCAAAATGGAAAAGGTTCAGGAAGAACTTGAAGAGAAGACTATCGAAGCTACAGCCGGTGGTGGTGTGGTAAAGGTAGTTGTGAATGGCAAACAGGAAGTAGTTGACCTGGAAATTGATCCTGAGGCAGTGGACCCGGAAGATGTAGAGATGCTGGAAGATCTGGTGCTGGCTGCAGTAAACGAGGGCATGAGAAAAGTTCAGGATATGGTTAATGATGAAATGGGTAAATTGACCGGAGGAATGAATATACCCGGGATGTTTAAATGAGTTATTATCCCCGGCCTATGGGCAAACTTATTGGTGAGTTAAGTAAAATGCCGGGGATTGGCCCCAAAACAGCTCAGAGATTGGCCTTTTATATTCTGGGTATGGGAAAAGGTGAAGTTAATGAACTGGCCCATGCCCTGACTGATGCCAAAGAAAAAATTAAATTTTGTTCTATCTGTAATAATCTAACCGAAAGTGATCCCTGCAAATATTGCAGTGATCCTGAACGGGATCAGTCACTAATCTGTGTGGTAGAAAGCCCAAAAGATGTAATTGCCATGGAAAAGACCGGAGAATATCGTGGGCTTTATCATGTTCTTCATGGTGCAATCTCTCCTATAGATGGTGTAGGTCCCGATGATATTAAAATACAGAACTTACTTCCTCGTCTTAAAGAGGATAATAATGTTGAGGAAGTTATAGTGGCCACTGATCCCAATGCTGAGGGCGATGCTACTGCTATGTATCTTGGAAAACTTCTGAAACCACTGGGAGTTAAAGTAACCCGGATAGCACACGGTTTACCTGTTGGTGGTGATCTTGAGTATGCTGATGAAGTAACATTGTCTAAAGCTCTTGAAGGCAGACAGGAAATATAATAATGATATTTTCCCTCCCCTGTGGAGGGTTTTTCTTTTTTATAAGAATTAAATATAACAATTTACGATAAAATAAATATACTATATTATTTAAGAAAAGAGGCGATCAGGGTTAATGAATAATTTTTACTTGAAAACTGCTGAGGAATTATTTTCTAAACTTAAGACCGGAGAAAATGGGTTAACCAGTAAAGAGGCAGAAGAAAGGTTAAAAAAAGAAGGCCCCAATAAACTTAAAACAACGAAAGGGACTCCGAAATGGAAGCTTTTTTTCTTACAATTTCAAGATATTTTAATTATTCTATTACTTGTAGCGGCAGGAATGTCTTTTTTGATTGGTAGTTATCGAGATGGTTTGGTAATGTTAGCTATAACTGTAATTAATGCTATTATTGGATTTATTCAGGAAAATAAGGCGGAACAAATTATGGCTTCTCTGGATAAATTGGTTAAATCACCCGCTAAAGTGATTAGAGAAGGACAAATAGGAGAAATTGAACAGGAAAAATTGGTTAGAGGAGATATAATTTCCCTGTCAGAAGGAGACAAAGTACCGGCAGATGTCAGAATTATAGAATCATATAATTTACGAACAAATGATGTTTCTCTAACAGGGGAATCTATGCCCCAGGAGAAAAGTAGTAATGTAATTGAGAAGGAATGCAGCCTTCCCGATAGAGATAATATGGCTTATCTGGGGACAAATGTAGCTTCAGGAACTGCTAAAGGTTTAGTAGTAGCCACTGGAATGGATACAGAAATGGGAAAAATAGCAGCTCTTACCCAGGAAGAAGAAAAATCTTTATCCCCTTTACAGCAGGAATTAAAAGTAGTAGCAAATCGGATTGCCATTTTTGCAGTTATAATTGGTTTTCTTCTTTTTATTTCCAGTATATATCAGGGAAGAGGATTAAATTTTGGTATAATTTATGGATTGGGTATAGCGGTGGCTGTGGTACCTCAGGCTTTGCCCATGCAGGTTACAGTAGCATTATCTCAGGGAGTTGATCGACTTGCTCATAAAAATGCCGTTGTGAAAAAACTTTCTTCAGTGGAAACACTGGGTTCAACCAATGTTATTTCTACAGATAAAACAGGTACACTTACCAAAAATGAAATGACTGTCAAAAAGGTGTGGTTTGATGGTAGTGAATTTGAGATAACAGGACTTGGTTATAAACCGGAGGGTAATATAAAAGACAAAAAGGGGAAAATATTAACAAAAAGTGATATTGATGAACTGGAAATTATGTTTGATGCAGCAACCATGGCTTCCAATGCTGAGATTCATCCTCCTGATGATAATCATCATAGCTGGTATCCAATCGGTGATCCCACTGAAGCAGCTTTGATTACTCTTTCCACCAAACTGGGAACTCGCTCCCCTACTGAAGATAAAGATAATCCTGAAATCCATGAATTTAGCTTTGACTCGGAGAGAAAAAGAATGAGCTCTATTCGCAAGTTTGAGGAAGGAAATATTTTGACAATGAAGGGGGCTCTGGACAGTGTACTTTCTATAACCAAATATATTTATAAAAATGGCAAAAAGGAACCCATTACTAAAGAAGATATAAAACTTTTAAATGATATAAATAATAGATATTCTAAACAGGCCTTAAGGGTTTTGGCAATAGCTTATCGCAGGCTGGAAGATGAAGAAACTGACTATGTAATAGAAGATATAGAGAGGGAAGTAGTAATTTTAGGGCTGGTAGCTATGATTGATCCACCAAAAGAAGGAGTAAAAGAAGCTATAAAGAATTCACATGAAGCTCACATTGATACCTATATTATGACCGGTGATCATGCCATAACTGCACAGGCTATCGCTCAGGAAATAAATTTATCAATTGATGGAAAAAAAGTGCCAGTTATAACCGGCCATGAACTTCCAGATATTTCTGATGAAAAATTAAAAGAAATAATGAGTAAAAATACTTCTCTAATATTTTCCAGGGTTTCTCCTGAAGATAAATTAAGAATTGTTAAAAAATTAAAAGAACAGAAAAAAATTGTAGCAGTGACTGGTGATGGAGTGAATGATGCTCCGGCTTTAAAAAGTGCTCATATTGGAGTAGCTATGGGGCAGATGGGTACAGATGTTTCTAAAGAAGCGGCAGAATTGGTATTGCTTGATGATAGTTATCCTACCCTGGTTTATGCAATTCGAGAGGGAAGAACTATTTATAATAATTTAAAAAAGACTGTACTTGCTTCTTTAACCAGTAATGGAGGGGAACTATTCATTGTTTTACTTGGGTTACTTGCTGCTTCATTTTATGGCTGGCCAATTCCCATTTTAGCCATCCAGGTTCTTTCAATTGACCTTTTAGCTGAGATTCTGCCACTTACTGCTTTGACTTTTGATCCCGGTAGTAAATATATTATGACATCTCCGCCGAGAAGCCGAAAAGAACATATTGTTAATAAAATGACTTTTAGTGAAATAGTATTTTTAGGTTTTCTTATGGGAGGACTTGGTTTTGTGAATTATGGTCTTTTTATAACAAGAATGGGAGGGATAATTACTGAGAATCATTTGCTTTATCCCAGGGCTACCACCATTTCTTATTTAACGATTGTTATCTGTCAGTTTGTTAATATTATGTCGAGACGTTATGAGTTTAGCAGTATTTTTGATAAGAATTTTTTCTCAAATCGGAAAATCCTATATTCCATTCTTATTTCTTTGATTATGGTGATGATTGTTATTTATACGCCGGGGATTAATAGCTATCTTGGTTTTGCTCCAGTTACTTTAAGTGACTGGGGAATGGTTATTCTGGCAGGGATAGTTTTTCTTGTAGCTCATGAATTGATAAAAGTGGGAAAAAGAATTAATGAAAGTGTATGATTAATAAATTGAATGTATAACTTTACAATTCATGAAATTCTGTTTAAAATAATAATATAAAGAAACAGGAGGTGATCAAAAAACTATCCAGACAGATAAGTATTAGCAGGAGAGAATTTAGATCGAGAAGGGATAATGATGAGTAGAAAAAAATTTTAAGGAGGAGATATTTAATGTCTGGAGAAACTTTTGGTATTTTATCTGTGATCCCACCAATTTTAGCTATTATTTTGGCCATGTACACCAGGCAGGTTCTTGTTTCATTATTTGCCGGTGTCTGGGCTGGAGCCCTATTAGTTGCAGGATGGAATCCTATTACTGCTACAACCCTTTCCCTGCGCTGGATTGTTGACATTGTTAATGATCCCTGGAATGCTAAATTTTTGATTTTAATAATGCTCATGGGAGCCGGGGCTGCTCTTATTTATAAGTCAGGTAGTGTCCTTGCGTTAGAGAGATGGCTGGGAGATACGGTAGATAGCTCACGTGATTCACAAATTTTAACCTGGTTAATTGGAATGTTTATTTTTATTGATTCCTATACAAGTACTATAGTTACCGGTAATGCTACCCGTGATGTAAGCTTAAAAAACAAAACCTCCCGGGAGGCTCACTCTTATATTCTGGATTCTACGACAGCTCCAGTTACAACTTTTGGACCGGTATCAAACTGGATTGGATATCAGGTTTCAATGATTGCGGCCGGTTTTTCAGCTGCTGGAATTACTGCTTCTCAGGTGGGAGTTACCCCATATGCAACTTTTTTAAAGTCTATTCCCTGGAATTTTTACTGTCTTTTGGCTTTTTTCATGGTAGGTTTTATTGCAATTTCTCAGAGATATTATGGTCCCATGCTTGATGCTGAATGGCGTTCCCGAAAAGAAGGAAAAGTTATGAGAGATGATGCTGAAGCTCTTTCTGATATTTCTTCTGATGTAGGAGAGCAGAGCGAGAAAAATCCGCGTCTTATAAATTTCTTTTTACCTATAATTGCACTTTTAGTTGTTGGTGTATTTTCCATGTGGTGGCTGGGAGGAGGCTATCAGGCTGAGGTTAGTATAGCTGAAGCCTTCCAGGAAACCGATATAGCGCTTTCCCTGCTTTATGCCTCATTTGCCTTTGTCTTAACTGCTTTAATAGGGGCTCTGGCTTATAAAACTATGGATCTTGATGAAGCCAGTAATGCCATGGTGGATGGTTTTAAGACTATGGTTATAGCAGCAGCAATTATAATTTTGGCCTGGTCTATCGGTCATGCAACTGATCAGGTGGGTACAGCTGAATATGTTGTTAACTTATTGATGAATATTGGATTGCCTGGAAGAGCTTTACCTATTATTGTTTTCCTGGCAGCAATGTTTATTTCCTTTACAACAGGCACCTCCTGGGGGACAATGGCTATTTTGACACCTATTGCTGTTTCAACAGGCTATGAACTGGTTGGTTTTGAAATAGTACCGGTACTTATGGGAGTTCTTTTTGGAGGAGCTATATTTGGTGACCATTGTTCACCTATTTCTGATACAACAGTTATGTCTTCCATTTTTGCAGGGTCAGATCATATAGATCATGTGCGGACTCAAATTCCCTTTGCAATGACTGCAGCTGTAATTACTATAATAACTTTAATTGTTTATGCAGCTGGTGTTTCTTCAATATTTATATTACTCCCGCTGTCATTTATTTTAACCATAGCATCTGTAATATTTTTAAATAAATGGGATGCAGGTCGTAAGGATTTGCCGGAAGTTATGCCCACAGTTGATGAAATTGAAGAGGGTATAGTTGATCATACCCGGGAAAAAACCTTCAATAAAATTGCTGTTATGGCTGGTGCCTTTTATTTGATTTATATGACTGCTGTCTTCATCTTTGCCAGTATGGGATAAAAAGATAAAAATTTAATAAGCATATACTGTCCCCCCATCATTATATAGATGATCGGGGGGTTTTTGTATAATCCCTATCTTAAATGTAAACAATAAATATAACAGGAGGTGGGTAAGATATTTGGATATTCACCATTATATCTGGGTCTGGCTGCTCTGGCAGGGATGATGATGGCCATTCAGGGCACCATAAATTCTGCGCTGGGGGACAGGCTGGGCCCGGGTGAGACCAATTTTATAGTACATACTACTGCTGCCTTGATCTTAGTTGGAATATTGATTATTACCCGGGAAAAAGTTAGTCTACAGATTTTACATAAAACACCCTGGTATCTTTATCTGGGGGGGTTGATTGGAGTTATAATTACCTATGGGGTAATTTTAAGTATTCCCCGTTTGGGAGTAGCGGTAGCCACTACTTCAATAATCACAGCTCAGGTTTTGACAGCTGCTGCTATAGATCATCTGGGATTTTTTGGTTTGGAAAAGGTGCCTTTTAGCTGGTTAAGGGTGGTGGGAATTATATTTTTAGCAATTGGAGTTAGATTACTGCTGGAATAAGGAGGGGGAGAGTTGTAGTATGGTTGCTGTGATATCGGATTTGTTTATTAGATTGAAACAGAAATTTAGGCCCTATCTGGAAGAAAAGGAAATTATACCGGAAGAAGAACCAACCTTAGAGGATGAAATCAATGAAGCTCATCAACAATGGCTTGATGCAAGGCAGTACTTTAATAATGTCTCAGATCCTGAATTAATAGATTATGCCTCATACAAAATTGAAGCAGCCAGAATAAAATATATGTATCTTCTCAATAAAGCTAAAAAAATATAAAGGGGTAATT
>CAZSTU010000036.1:0-14964 GCA_964609745.1 uncultured Halanaerobiaceae bacterium | reverse complement strand
TCTCAGCACAGGTGAAACTCCCATTCACTATCGATGCAAACTACGAAGCACACAATTTAAGGACTTCCCCCTGTATGATGGAGGAAGCCCCCTTCAATCTTTATCACTTTATAGCTCCATAACAAATTATTAACGGGGGAAACCCATTTGAGCGGTAAATTCCTGCTGAAATTCACTATCACTGGATAGCTCAATATAATTTATTCTGGATTTCAGCTGTTCAGAAGCCTCTTTCAGCTCTCTATCAAGCAAATAAAGGGAAGCACCTGCCCCTGATCCATTACCGGCCTGAACTATTTTATCTTCCATTTTTTCCGATATCATACCAATCTTTACGGCATTTTCAGGATCAAGATAATTGGCAAAACCACCGACAAGATATACCCTTGTTACATCATCACTTCTATACTCAGTTTTTTTCAGAAGTACTTCAATACCTGCTCTAATAGCTCCCTTGGCCAGCTGCAACTGCCTTATATCCTTTTGTGTCAGGGTAATATTTTTTCCCTCATCTTCATCTTTAATTATACTAAGTTCTTTTATCTCTCTTTCCGGGTAAAATCTATCCTGCCAGAAAGGAGGCATCTTTTCTTTTTCCGCAAAAGAACCAGAAGGGGTAATAACTCCAATATCAAGCAGGCCGGCTGCAAGATCAAGCAGGCCAGAACCACATATCCCCCGCGGATCACCATCCCCAATAGTCTGATAGTCAAACCCATCTTTTTCAATATTGAATTTCTCAACCGCTCCACTCAGGGCAGCCATCCCACTGGAAATATTGCTTCCCTCAAAGGAAGGGCCGGCAGCAACCGAACAGGCATATAATTTTTGATCACTGCCCAGTACTATCTCACCATTTGTACCAATATCAACCAGTAAACTACATTCGGGAGTCTGACCGGCTCCTGTTGCCAGTAAGTCAGCCAGTATATCGGCTCCCACATAGGATGATATTGATGGTAATAAAACAACCTCTCCCCGCTTATTTATATCCAGCTCTATTTCATCTGGTTTTACTGTTAGACTCTCCGTAAATGTTGGTATAAAAGGAGCTTTTGCAATTTCAATACCATCAAAACCCAGGACAGTATGCATCATAGTAGTGTTTCCTGCCAGAGTTATACGGTAAATATCTGTGGTTTTCTGTCCAGTACCAGCGGTTAATTTATTCAGCCCTTTGTTTAAACCTTCAATAAGTACCTCCTGAAGCTTATCTCTATTTTCTTTATTTTTATTTCCATACTGAATTCTGGAAATTACATCTGCCCCATATTCTTTTTGGGGATTATACATGGATTCCACTGCAAGTCTTTCTCCATTTTCTAAATTATAGAGATACAGAACCAGGGTAGTAGTACCTATATCTACAGCTGCTCCCAGAATCTTCTCAGAAGGCTTTGTATTTCTTATCTCTACTAGTTTATCTACACAGCTGACGGTATGCAATTTACCGCTCTTATTTTGCAAACCTTTTATATCATTTAACAATTTATCATCAATAATCTCACAATCAGATTTTTTAAGGTATCTACTGAGATAACTTCTTTGATCAGCCAGTGATGGCTCCTTTATTTTTATCTCATCAGACTGCCAGCCACTATTTAACTCACCTTTTATCTCCATTGCACCTGTCAGAACATTTATGTCTCCACTGTCTTCAACATAAATTTCACACTTTTCCTCAAGTGAATGAATACAGGCCAGCCGCCAGCCTTCTTTTAATTTTTTCTTGCTAAAAAACTCCCTTTCTTTATCCTTAACTGCAGGAGCGGGGTTAATTTTTACCCCACATTTGCCACATATACCCTGACGGCCACAATAGCCTGATAGCTCAAAACCATTTTCACTGATTAATTCAAACAGATTTACCCCTATTTTTGCTTCTACTTTTTTTTCTTTTCCATTTTGTTTAATAATTACTATAGTTTTCATTGCTTCACCCCATAGATTTTATATATTTCTCCAGTTTATTTAGCACACTTTTTTTGATTTTTGGCTTTTCAAAGTTTTCCAGAATTTCTTTACATTTATTATTTGCTCTTTCTGCAGCAGAAAGCTGTTCTTTGTCACTAAAGTACCTCTCCCTTTTAGAAAGAAAGGGATTTCTCATATCTTTCATATGACGATAGGTATGCTCAGAAGAAATAAAGTTACCACCAGGACCTGTATTAACTATCTCGTCCACTGCCAGAAATTCATCATCCACTTTAAGACCTTCATTAATGTTTTTTACAATACCACAGATCTCATCATCAATGATAAATTTCTCATAAGACATTGACATATAGTTTTCCAGCAGACCTGTAGCATGTAGTATGAAGTGAAAACCGCTGTTCACGGCAGACATAATATTCATCATTGATTCATAACCTGCCTGACTGTCAGGAAAAAGTGAGTCAGTTAATGCTCCACCACCACGGGAGGGAATACCATAATAGCGGGCCAATTGTGCTGTACCATTAAACATTTTAGCAGTTTCCGGACTGCCCAGGGCCAGATCAGCAGTTTTCAGGTCAACAACACTGGAAGCAGAACCATAAATTACCGGGGTTCCGGGATTTATTATCTGTGTTAAAACTATCCCCGTTAAGATTTCTGCATTCTGCTGTACCAGTGAAGCAGGCAGAGTTGTTGGCGAGGTTGTTCCTGTCATACTCAGTGAGGCAATTACCATTGCCTGTTTATTTTCAGAATAAGCCATTAAGGCATCACTCATCCGGTCATCAAACTGCAGGGGACTGTTAGTATTTATCAGGGAAATTAATACAATATTATCTCTAACAAATTCTTCACTTTCAAAAACTATTTCAGCCATGTGGATGGATTCTTCTGCTTTTTTTCGTCCCATTGCACTCCCCATCAATACCTTATCACTGTATTTTACCGCTGCCTCCATCATCTTACCATGTCTGATCCTATCTTCAATATCAGTGGGTTCTACCAGAACCCCACCAACCACATCAATGTTATCACTGGCCTGAGCCAGTTTGGTAAAATTAATATAATCCTCATATTTGGAAGGACGACGCCGGTATTCAGGATAGTCCATTACAAAAGGAGAACCATAACCCGGAGCAAGTACTGTGCTATTACCGCCAACCTCCACATCATTTTCTGAGTTTCTTGCTCTTAATGTAAATTTATCCGGCACAAGTTTTAAATATTTTTCCAGTTCACTGTCTGACAAAAATACCGTCCCACCCTCTACCCTGACTCCAGCCTTTTTAAAAACATTTCTGGCTTTTTCAGACATTACCTCTACTCCACTCTCTTTTAGTACTCGCAGGGTGGCCTCATGTAATTTCTCAACTTCTCGAGAACTGAAAATATTATCACCTGTTTTTCCCCTATTAATCATATCACTCACCCCCATAAATATTTTGTTACACAAAGACATCAAAATTCATCGGGCATTTGCTGTAACTGATCATAGCTAAAGACAGGCCCATCCTTACACACATACAGATGACCGATATTACATTTGCCACATTTACCCAGTCCACAGGACATCCTCATTTCCAGTGTAGTCACAATATCTTCCGGGCTAATACCTAATTCTGTCAGTTCACCTATAACTGACTTAATCATTATGGGAGGACCACAGGTATAATAAACTACATTGTCAGTCTGACAGTCAAGTTCTTCGTCAATTAACTCATGAGGAAAACCTACACAATGCTGCCAACCCTCACAGGGTTTGTCAATTGTATATTTAACCATTGTATTGGGTTTTTGCTCCCAGCGAGACTGATCATAGTCATATAACATATCATCAGGAGAACGAAATGCCTGCAGCATCTGTACTCTGCCGTATTTATCTCTATTTTCTTCTGAAAGCACATAATCAATGAGAGAACGCAGGGGAGCAAGACCTATACCACCACTTATAAAATACACATCCTTTCCTTTTGTTTCATCAACGGGAAAGGAATTACCGTAGGGACCCCTAACCCCCACTCTATCTCCTTCTTTTAGCTCATGCAGGGCAGAAGTAACCTTTCCTGTTTCTTTAACCGAGATAACTATTTTATCCCTGTCCTGAGGTGCAGAGGCAAAACCAAAAGGGGACTCACCCACTCCATAAACCGTCAGCATCAAAAACTGACCGGGTTTAAAATTCAATACTTTTTCACCATTCAGCAGGCGAAGGTGAAAAGTTTTAATATTTAAATTACTGCCGGTTTCCTGTATTACTTTAATTATCTCAGCCTCTTGTGGTAGATAATTATCAACTTTCATTTTCAGTCACCTCTTCCCTGAGGGTTGTATCCACTGCATTGATGACCTTTCTAATATCAAGATTAACCGGACATTTATTGATACACCGACCACAGCCAACACAGCCAGCTTCTCCAAAATTTGCAGGATGATAGGAGAATTTATGCATCAAACGCTGCCTCCAGCGCTGATGCTGTTCTTCCCGGGGATTGTGGCCCGAAGCATGTTGGGTAAAAAGGGAAAACATACAGGAATCCCATCCCCGCTGCCTTTCTTTGCCCTCCCAGTAAAAATGAAAGCAAAAACAGGTAGGACAGTAAAATGTACATACACCACAGCCGAGACAGCTGGAAGTAGGTGTAAACCAGTTAACTTTATTAAATGCTTCCTCCTCTGGAAAGGGGAGAGAACTTTCAATTTCAAACTCATTACTTTCTTCTATCTTATTTCTCCACTTTCCAAGTAACTCGTTTATTTTCTCTTCAGAAAAATCTTTTAAACTATCAATAAAATCATTAACCTCTTCTGACAGTTCATTCTCCTTTACTTTGAGATAATATTTGTATTCATCCTCTGTTTCCAGGTCTTCATAGAGAAAAAGTGAAGCAAGTTCATGCTCAAAAAAGTCAATACCCAGTGACTGCTGAAAGTTATTTTGAGGTAAATTTTGATTTGCATAAGCGATAAACAGGCTGTTTTCCCGGCGTGACTTATAAAATGGATCCTGAAAATCATCTTCTAAAAACACATCATCAAAAATCTGTACCGCACTTAAATCACAACTTCTAATCCCGAAAAATACTCTTTTTTCTTCTGCCCAGCGATCTGGTTTGAAATCCGCCCCTCTTTTATCTGAGGCAAGAGTTTCCTCCCGGGGAAGCAGAAAATTTTTGGGGGCTGTATCCGGCATTTCCTTTAGATATATTGCCGGTATATTTTCTTTATTCTCTAATTCCTTCAATAATGTTCTCTTTAATCTCCCATCTTCCACCTGAAAAGGAGCAATGACCTTATACTCATCAGCTAAATACTCGATAAAATTTATTAACTGGTCAGAATTTAATTTTTTAAATTTCATTATTCCTCACCCCCCTGCAAAAGAAAACCGGGCTCAGGATCTTCTTTATCATATGTGGAAAAGAGTATATCCTGCTCCGGTGACAGGCCTGGTTTATAATCAAAATACTTTTCTGCCTGATGATAGAGGTAAGAAGCCATTGACCTCATTCCAATTCCTTCAGGACAGGCCATCTCACAGGCACCACAATTAACACAACGCCCGGGCATATGCATGGTCCGCATCAGGTGAAATACCATATCATTGGCCGTGCTGCTGTCATTTTCCACCCACACAGGTTGATTGCTTTCTACAAAACAGTGATCACAATAACAGACAGGACAAGCATCACGGCAGGCATAACACTGAGTACAGCGCGAAAATTCTCTACTGAAATATTCCTTTCTTTCTTCAGCTGTCATATTAGCAAGGGGATAATCTTTCTTATCTTCCTTATCTTCATTATCTTCAATTTTCTTTCCAACTGTATAATCAGCTATTACCGCATTCTTTATATCACATTCTTCACAGGCAGCATTATCTTCAAGACCGGGGCAACCATTAATCCCTATAATTATTAACTGCTCTCTATCTATGATATTTTCGGATAAATAATATGCCAGAGCTCGGGTGTCACAGGGTTTGGCAAAAATAGCCTGTTTTGCCTCCCGATCTTTTAGTACATATTTGCTCAACATGGGATAGGCTTTTTTTGTAAAAATTACATCTTTTATTTTTTCTGTATCTTCTTTATTAATAAAGGTTGGTTCCAGTAATCCGGAAAATTCTCCCCTGCTGAAGGCAATAAGGTGTTCAAATTCTTCATTTTCGAAAACCTTTGGCAATAATTCCTGTAATTCCTCGCTAATATCTTTATAGGAATTGTTCATCTATTATACCACCCTTCTGCTCCTGTTCTATAACATAGCCCTGCCAGGGGCCAACTTTTTTTACTCTATCTACTACTTTAGTAACCACTTCGGCAAAACGTCTTCCCTCCGCAGCTGAACACCAGGTAAAATTCAATCTTTCTTCTTCCACCCCTGAGTATTCAAGCAGCTTTTTGACCATTATAAATCTTCTGCGGGCATAATAATTACCATCTATATAATGACAGTCACCAGGATGACAGCCAGATACCAATATACCGTCTGCACCCTGTCTGAAAGTTTTAATAACCATTAGAGGATTTAATCTCCCCGTACAGGGTATACGAACTATTCTGATATTGGTGGGATACTGCAAACGGCTGCTTCCCGCCAGGTCTGCTGCTGCATAGCTGCACCAGTTGCAGAGATAGGCAATAATTTTTGGTTTTAATTCTTCTATATTTTTTTCTGTCATGACAGCAATCCCCCTTCCCTGACTTTATCTTCCGATAGCAGAGCTTCAATTTCATTAAGTATCTGTTGATTCTTAAATCCATTAAGATCTACTGCATGTGGTCTGCAGACACCCAGACAATTGCCGCAGCCCTTACATAAAACAGCATTAACCTCTGCCTTGTTTGTCTCCGGATTGACCTCAATGGCCTTATAGGCACAGACTCTTTCACAGTCACCACAGCCAATACAAAGACTCTCATCAACTTCCGCTACCATTGCTTCAGTCAGCAGATATTCCCGGGCCAGTATTGTCGCAGCCCGCCCGGCTGCAGCCCTGCTCTGTGAAATAGATTCAAATATATTTTTGGGGCCATGACTTAATCCCGCCAAAAAGATCCCATCAGTAGCAGAATCCACCGGTCTTAACTTAACATGTGCCTCCAGGAAAAATCCATCTTCATTAAGAGGAGTTTTAAGCAATTGACTGATCTCTTTATTATCTTCACCGGGGAGAACAGCCGCTGCCAGTACCAGCAGATCTGCTCTGTCAGTTATTTTTCTGTCAGTAAGCGGCTCATAAAAGCTTATCTCAATACTTCCGGTGGAGCTGGCATATTTTACTTCAGGCTTGTGGTCAAGATCATAACGGCTGAAGTTAATACCCAGCTTCCTGGCCTCTCGATATAATTCTTCATAATATCCATAACTTCTCATTTCACGATAAAGTATGGTGATTTCCCTTTCCGGTTTTCTCTTTTTCAACTCTATTGCATTACGGAGAGCCTGAGTACAGCACAAACGACTGCAGTAAGGTCTCTCTTCATTTCGGGAACCCACACACTGAATCATATAAACTTTTTTAGCTTTATCCAGGTTTTCGTCTCTTTCTTCCAGCTTTTCATCAAGCTCCAGCTGAGTAATAACATTATCACTCTCAGGGTAGAGGTATTCATCAGGTTTTAATTCCTCAGCCCCTGTGGCAACTATAATCACCCCACCTTCAAGTTCAACTTCCTTAGGTCCTGTAAGTTCCAGTTGATAATTTCCAACAAAACCACCAATATCCTTGATCTCATAACCGGCATAAATATCAATTAACTGATTAGTTTTAACATCTTCTATTAACCTTTGCAGATAGGGACGCACAGGACGGCCAAAACCACTTTTGCTCAACCTGGAAGCTTTTCCTCCCAGATAATCTTCCTTTTCAACCAGTGAAACGGGAAAACCCAGTTGAGCCAATTCTTTCGCTGCTGAAAGACCGGAAACACCTCCACCAAGTATTAAAGCCCTGGTAATATTATCGACTTCTCCCCTTTCCAGTGGTAGGGCGTTTTTAATTCTGGCCACTGCCCCTCTTATCAATTCATAAGCTTTTTCTGTTGCCTTTTCCTTTTCTTCTTTATGAACCCATGAACCCTGATCTCTAATATTAGTCATTTCCAGTAGATGAGGATTCAGTCCTGCCCTGGCCACTGCATCTCTAAATAACTGTTCATGAGTTCGGGGAGTACAGGAAGCAATCAATACCCTGTTTAAATCATATTCCTCTATTCTTTCAGCTATTAGATCCTGACTGTCAGTTGAACAGAGATATTTTACATCTTCAGCCCATTCCACAAAGGGTAACTCAGCAGCTCTTTCTGTTACTTCCTTTACATCAATTACACCGGCAATATTTGTCCCACAATGACAGACAAAAACACCTACTCTGGTCCTCTGATTGGTTATAGTCCTGTTGGGCTGAGGAGGAGCCTCCTCTATTCCGAGATCTTTAACATCCAGGGCTGCCAGTTCTCCAGCCAGGGCCGCTGCTCCACTGGCCTCAGCTACCGATTCCGGGATATCCTTGGGCCCGGTAATCGCCCCACAGCCGAATATACCGGGTCTGCTTAAGGCCTGAGGAGAGAACTCATCTACAGCTGCAAATCCATATTTGTTTGTTCTGACCTTTAAATTTTGTAATATATCTGTCACTTCTTTGTTGGGAGCCAGCCCGGTGGCAAGTACTATTAAATCATACTCACCGCTGGCAAAACCATTATCCCCGTCAGTAGCCTTTAATCTCAATTTATCATTGCTTTTATCCCTGTTTATCTCCGCTACCCTGCCGCGGATAAAGTTAATTCCAGATGTGTCTTGAGCTCTATTGAAATATCTTTCAAATCCCTTACCATGTGAACGTATATCCATATAATAAAGATCAACATCTGTTTGGGGCAGGTGATCCTTAGTCAAAAGAGCATGTTTTATAGAGTACATACAGCATACCGAAGAACAGTATTCTCTGTCAAGCTGAAAATCCCGGGAACCACTGCAGTGTAAAAATGCAATTTTTTCTACTCTCTTTCCATCAGAGGGTCTGATAATTTTGCCCTCTGTAGGACCGGCTGCATTCAATATCCTTTCAAATTCAAGACTTGTGACAACATCCTCATGTACTCCATAATTATACTGACTGACTATATCTCACTCAAATGATTCATAACCGGGGGCAAAAATAACAGCAGCTGCATTAACAACAAAATTTTTCTCTTTTTGCTTATAATCAACAGCATCAAAGTTACAGACCATCTCACAAACACCACATTTGTCCTCTGTCAATTTAAGACAGTGCTCCGGATCAATTACTGCCAGATTGGGAACAGCCTGAGGTTGATATTTGTGTACTGCACCATGTTCTGTTAGCCCAAGATTATACTCATCCGGAATACTTACCGGACATTTTTCAAAACAGTCACCACAACCGGTACATTTTTCTGGATCAATATAACGAGGGCTCTGTTTGAGTCTTACTTTAAAATCTCCCGGTTTGCCCCTAACATCTGTCACCTCTGTTAAAGTATATGTTGTAACATTCTCGTGGGTATAACAGGATGTAATCTTTGGAGCAAGAATACATGTTGAACAATCATTTGTAGGAAAGGTTTTATCAAGCTGGGCCATACGCCCTCCAAGACTGGGACTTTTCTCGACCAGATAAACAGGTACTCCCATTTCCGCAAGATCAGTAGCAGCCTGTATTCCAGCAATTCCACCACCAATTACTACAACAGGATCAGCCATAATTATTCACCACCATTATCAGGCAATTCTGATTCCCAGTCCGAATTTCCGGATAAAACTTTTTCTACACTGTCCAGTCTATAACGCAAAACTTTCTGATCAAAATCATCCAGATCTTTGTTTAATTCTCCGGAATAGTAATCTTCTTCAACTGCCATTTCCCTCAAGACCCTGACAATATCGGCAAATCTCACATTTTGAGGGCAGGCAGAAACACAGCGCCTGCATTGAATACACTGCCAGATTTCAATACCGGATAAAACCTCTTCTTTGAAACCAAGTAATGACTTTTTGATTATTAATCTGGGATTAAAATCCTCTCTTTCTTCACTTACAGGACAGGTTGCAGTACAGCTGCCACAGCTGTAACAAAGACTCAAATTTTCTCCACCAGGCCTGGACATTATTTCTTTTTTAAAATCCAGTTTTAGTTCTTTATTTTTTTTCACCATAGTTTATATTACACCTCCGGTCGGGGATAAAGTCCTGCTTCTTCTACAACTACCGGTGTTATTTCTTCCCAGGCCACCGGCATTAAATGGACACCTCTTACCCCTTCATGTTCTCTGACATGGTTTATAATATCAACGGCCATCTGCACACCCTCAGTTTTTTTATCTTCAGCTTTATCCATTCTTTCGATTGTATGGTCAGGCACATCCATACCAGCCACATATTTTTTCATCATCCGTAATGCTTTTACAGATCGGGTGGGTAAAATCCCGGCTATTATGTGACACTTTTCATGAATTCTCCTTTTCCTTACTTCTTCCATCCAGTAATCAAATTTCTCAAGATTATAGATGGCCTGTGTTTGAATAAAATCCATCCCCATTTCAATCTTTTTTTCAAGTTTCATCATGTGCAGTTCAAAAGGGTCAGCAAAAGGATTGTGTGCTCCCCCAATATATAATTTTGGAGGGGATTTCATTTCTTTACCATTCAAAAGCTCTCCCTCATCAACCATCCCCCGCACTGCCTTGATCAGGCTTACAGAATCAAGATCGAAAACATTTTTGGCACCTTCATCATTACCAAAACACTGATGGTCACCCGTCAGGCAGAGAACATTTCTCAGACCGAGAGCACTGGCCCCAAGCAGATCACTCTGCAGACCTATACGATTTCTATCACGACCTGTGGCCTGTATAATCATCTCCAGACCTTCATCTGCAGCAATTTTAGAGGCAGCAATACTTGACATTCTGACAATTGCAGTCTGATTATCAGTTACATTGACTGCATCCACATACCCCTTCAGATGTTTGGCCTTTTTGCGAATAAAATCCGGGTCTGCACCAATGGGGGGACCCATTTCACTGCATACTACAAATTCTCCCTTTTCCAGTAGCTCCTGTAGTTTAGAAATATATTCAGCCATGACACTACTCCTTTCACTCCTGAAAAATTTCCGGATTTTTATGGCTGCGAACTCCACCATCTTTATGTGTAGACCAGTCTTTAGGAGAATCATATTCCAGTATTTGATCAAGCTGGCCCAGTTCTTTAGCCCGGTCATATATTAACTGCCATCCACATTCTATACTGTCATCAACTTCACATTTGCCATCCTGAGAACCTCCACAGGGCCCGTTCAATAAACTTTTTGAACAGCGGGCTATGGGACAGACCCCGGCATATTTGTCCAGAACACAGTCACCACAACCCTGACACATTTCCTCCCATTCCCCCACAGCACTGGTTCTACCGTAAAAGGTTGTGTCAAGACCGGGTAAAATTAACTTATCTGAATATTTCATAGCCAGATGCTGAACACCTACACCACAGGCCAGAGACAGGACAACCTCATTACGCTCCATGCTTAATTCCAGCTGGTCGAGAAATTCATCATCACACTGCCTTTTAACAGTATCTGTCTCAATTTTTACATCCATATTTTCTTTTTTATAATAAAGGTCAAGTAATGATTTTAATGATTCTACTTCACGTTCCCCTCCGGCCATACTAACTGTCACACAGCTTCCACATCCCACAATAAACAGACTTTCCGGATTATCCGGCAGCATCTTCCTTATTTCAGTTATATCTTTTTGTTTTCCTACAATCATTTGACCATCTCTCCCTTCCAGTCAGCAAGAAAACCGGCAAGGTCTGCTGCCATTCTTGGAGATAATTTATAATAATTAATTCTTTCCGGGCTTAATTCAAGTTTTTCCAGGTCATTTTTAACCCTATCAACCACCTGCTGACAGCGCTCATGACCTGTTATATGTTTACATGCTTCAGGAATACAGCCCAGTATCAGTATCTCCCTTTCCTCTGTTAACAAAGAGAATATATCCTCTCTCTTAACTGTGGAGACACACGGTACTACCATTACCTCAAAATCAGCAAGAGGGTCTTCACCATTTGTAGCCTGATAATTTTCTGCAGCTATTTCTGCTGAATTTTCACAGATTATAAGGCCTGGCTTTTTATCCTTTTCTTTAATTTCATTATTTTTTTGCAGTAATTCTCCCTCTTTTAGAGAGATCGCGCCTGAAGGACAGCGGCTTATACAGAGATTGCAGCCCTGACAGGCCAGATTTAAAATTTTCATTGAATTTAATTCTTCATCTCTTTCAATTGCACCATGAGGACAGACCCTGTAACATGTATAGCAGACAATGCATTTTTGGTCATCTACAACCCTTTCCTGATCATCTACAGGTTCCACTCCCTGCAGATTGCGGGCAATCTCGGCCAGGGTAAAGTCAAGCTCCTCCCTGTAGTAGGTCAAAGATGTGGGTCCACGACTGCCCCTCAAAAGATAAACACCACGTTTCCCGCTTAATGTGGGCTGCAGATAAATATTATCAGGCTGTAAGTAATCCTTATATCCCTCAGGTAAGTTAAATATTCTTTTCAATCTCTTTAACTCAGGAGGGGGTTTTAGTTCTGGAGCTGCGATAATATTGCCGCTGAGCTCAAGATCAATATCCTCCCTTTGATATTTAACTTTATTATCTTCAGGTATTTCCAGCCGGCCCAGGTCAAATTTAAGAAATACTATATTTTTTTCCCTGGCTTTTTCATATAATTGATCATTATCTTCCATAAAACGCATAGCCTGATAGAGATAATAAACTTCCCGCTCAGGATCTTCTCTTTTTAATTTTAGGGCTTTTTTTAAAGCTATATGACTTACAGCAGCTGCAGACAATTGCGGATAATCCTGCAGGATAATGACCGCTTCATCATCTTTAAGTTCGGGATCACCTGCAAAAAGAGAAGACCAGCTGTCATTGTACATTTCTGCAAAATGGGGTAAATTTATTACTATATTGCTTACTTTTATTTTATTTGTTCTGTCATTATGTTTATATTCAAGCTGAAAATCTCCTATTTCTCCCCGGCAGGATATCAATTCAGATGGAGTCAGGGTAATACTATTAAAGTCTGTTTCAACTGATTCACCAATCCAGGCAATTTCATATTCTTTAATGCCTGCCATTATACCGGTACCTCCTTTAACTCCTCAATTATTTTATAGGCTGTTTTGCGACTATCTGCAATTGTTGTGGCAATATCACCCGGGTTTTTGACTGTACCTGCCAGGTAAACCCCGCTTTTTTCACCGGGCCATATTGGCTCTAGAAAACCATCTTCATCAAGCTGTAGATTAAAGAGGTCAGCCCAGCGCAAATTATCCTCACCGGGATGAATACCTTCTGAGAGAATAAGTAAATCAGTCTTAACTTTAGCCATTTCTCCTTTAGACTGATCTTCATAACTGACAGTCAATTTATCGCCATCCCTGTTAATCCTTAATGGCTTGCAGTTATAATACTTTATATTCTCTTCTTCCAGACGCTGGAAGGATAGGTCTGTCAGAAAGCCTGATTCCTGCATATCTATAAAGAATATACCGAGCTCCATTTCGGGAAAATTGTCTCTTAATACCCTGGCCAGTCTGTAATTATAACCACAGCAGACCCGTGAGCAATATCTGGCCTTTTCCTGAGGACTTCTCGAACCATTACACTGTATAAAATAAGCAGATTCAGGTTTTTTTTCAGTACCAATCTCTAGACTTTTGTGCTGTAATTTATCCTCCCGGGAAAAAAGCATTTCTTCCATTTCTCCTGCCCAGATTATCCTCGGATCATCAAATATTTCAGGTGTGCCTGTTTCCAGTTCTGACCAGCGCTTATATCCTGTGGCCAAAAGTATTTTATCAAAACCACTGTACTCCAGATCCTTATTTTGGGTCTCACAGTAGAGTGTAAATCCATCCTGATCGCGATAGGCATCTACTGTTTGATGACCTGTCTTTATTTCTATCTCTGGATCATTTTTTATCTGATTGAATATAGAATCGACCAGACAGAGATTGCAGCGGGTACAAACATCAGTAGCCTTACAGCCAAACTCTTTAATCTGTCCTCCTATTTGATTTTCTTTTTCAAATATTACAATTTCAAAACCTGCTTTTTTAAGCTCCAGTGCTGCAGTTGAACCGGCTATACCTCCTCCAATTATTCCGATCCTGTACATATTATTTTACCTCCTAATATAACTGTCGGGATAAATAATTAATCCAGTTCTCCCGCCCGGGCGGCCTTTAGATATTCTGTACCATATGGATCCTTATTGACAATAACTCTTGCCGCCTTGATTAACTTCATCATATAGTCATCAAGGGGGTCAATGATAGCTGAATCAAGACCGCGGTGAATGGCCATCACCATAAATGCTTGATTTAGAAGAGATCTATTGGGCAAACCATAAGATATATTGCTTAGACCACAGGTTATATGGACATCAGCCTCCCAGTCATTTATTTTTTGAATAGTATCCAGTACCTGATTGCCCAGTTCCCCGTCTACACTGATGGGTTTAATAATAGGATCTATGAAAATCCTGTCTTCCGGGACTCCATCCCCGGTCAACTTTTCGATCAATTCATCTGCCCTCTCCAGCCTATCATCTGAACTTTCAGGCATACCGTCATCACTCATAACAAGGGCAATTACACTTGCATCGTATTCTTTGACTACAGGCAGAACTTTTCCATATCTTTCCTCTTCAAGTGTAATAGAATTAATAATAGGCCGGCCCTCATGCTTTTCCGCAGCCTCTTTTAGAGCCTTTTCATTGGGACTGTCAAGTGAAAGAGGGGTCTCAAGTACTTCCTGGGTCACCTCCACAAGCCAGAGGAGATGTTCAATTTCATCCCAGACAAAGGCACCGGCATTAACATCTATATAGGAAGCTCCCGCCTTCTCCTGTTTTAAGGCAATATACTGAATATATTCCTTATCTCTCTCTTCAATCTTCTCCTTAATAACATCTCTT
>CAZSTU010000035.1:11587-14978 GCA_964609745.1 uncultured Halanaerobiaceae bacterium | reverse complement strand
GGTTTTTTAATTAAATATAACTATTTAAATTTATATATATTTAATATTACATTAAAAAGCACCTTGATTATCAGAAATATTATAGCTTTAATATTGTTTGTATTAATAGTTAAATTTATGACAAAAAATAGAAAAAGATATGTAATTACTTTTTTTGTTTATATTTTATTTACTGTATTTTTTCTAGCTAATTTATGGTATAATCGTTATTTTGGTAATTATTTAAGTATGACAGATATGACAATGGGACAAGGAGTTAGGCCTTTCACGGTTCTTATAAGACAATTGTTTTTATTTAAAGATATATTATTTTTATTTGAATTTCCATTTTTAATTTATATTATCTTCTTTAATAAGGATAAAAATTATAAAAGGAAAGATTCTTTTGTAAATAATAATAAAAGTTATAATAAAGTGAAATTATTTGCAATCTTTTTTATAGTGATTGCTTTTTTAGGTCAAGTAATATATAGCAACTATTATTTTGGACAAAAAAATATCTTTGAATTATACAAAAAAAGCACCCCTGCTTATGTTAGTGTTTATGGAATTTTACCTTTATATTTAACAGAAACAAAACTTTTATATGAAGATAATAATAAAGATAATAATACAGAAAATACTGCTAAGAATGAAGAAGCAGAAGAAAACAAAAAATTAAGTGGCAAATATAAACTTGATTCCCCTAAGAATATAATAGTTATTCAATTAGAGTCTTTTGATGAAAAAATAATTGATTATGAATATAATGGGCGTGAAATAACACCATTTTTAAATGATTTAAAGGAAGAATCTTTGTATTTTAATAATATTTATGCTCAACATGTTAATGGTAGTTTTGATGCTGAGTTTTCTTTTTTAACTTCACTTTATCCTGTGAATAAAAATTATGCTTTTAAAGAAAATGATATGTCTGAGTTTGATTCTATTATAAAAATATTAAAAGATGAAAATTATCAAACTCTTGCATTTCACGGCAATGATGAAGAATTTTTCTATCGTGACAAAGGGTATTTAGAAATTGGTTTTGATAAATTTTATAGTAGAGAATATTTTTCAGCAGATAAAGGAGAAGTAAAAAACGATTATTACCTTGGAATAAATGATTATGATTTCTTTTCTCAATCTTTAGATTATTTAGAAGAGGCAAAAGAACCATTTTTTGCTCAATTTATAACTGTTAGTAGTCATACTCCTTTTAACTTTTATCCAGAAGATGAAGAAATAGATGATTATAATGATATTTCTTCAAAAATAGTTAAAGATTATTTTAATTCGATGGCTTTTGTAGATAAATCATTAGAAATGTTTTTTTCTGAGCTTGAAAAAATGGGTTTAAAAAATGACACTTTATTTGTTATATATTCTGATCATACAGCAGATATAAATAAAGAAGAATACAGTTCAGGCAATAATTTTGATATTGATAAAAATATTAAAGAACCAGAAAATGTTCCACTTATGATTACCCATTCTGATATTAACAAAGATTCTATTGATAAAACTGGAACCCACGTAGATATTTCTCCAACAATAATTGATATTTTAGGTTATGATCAAAATCCTTCTCAATTTTTAGGAAATTCTTTATTAGAAGAAGGAGAAAATCCTGTATTGTTTTTACATGAAATACCACAAATTTTATATAAAGAACAATTGTTTTTGCATATACCCTCGAAGCCAGAAAATGAAAAGGAATTTCAAAAAATTTCTTATAAAAATAATAAAGAAAGTGATTTTAAATTGACTGAAAAAGAAAAAGAAAGTATAAAAGATATAATAGATTATGTACAAGATGCTCTGAAATAAATTTATTTTGCAGGAAAACTTTCTGTTATTAAGAATTATATATCTAATAACTTTATAGTTTTTAAAAAGGTTCTTCTCGTTTTAGGTGGTCAAAAATTGGTCAAATTTCCAGGATAACTCTGTTTAACCTTTAGTTTTAAATAAATGAAGTCATGATATTCAAAAGCACTTCTTTTTATTTCTTTGATCTTGTTGTTTACTCCTTCTAATATTGAAGTGTGAGTAGGATGCATAGCATAACAAACTATTCCACACCAATATCTTTTTAACTTTTTGGCAAATTTCTTTAATGGTTTAATACTTAAATTTTTCGTTTTACTAATATATTTATCTAAGTTTTTTTCATTTTTATAGGATTTTGGTATTCAAATAATTCTAGTAGCTTATCCCTTAATATATGGGCTAGAGAAAGGTTCTCATTTATTTCTAACAGTTTTTCAAGCTTATTATCTTCTTTCTCTTTTTATTTTCACGATTTTTCAAAAGTAGCCATCTGTTGCCTTTATAAATTTTATATTCAGGGTTGTTTTTAGATTTATTAAGCAGTTCAGAACATCTTATTTCATCAATTACATCACGATTATAGTTTGTTACTAGATGGTATTTATCAAATACAATCCTGGCTTGGGGACAGTTTTCTTTAACAGCTTTAATAAAAGGACCCCCACATATCCATAGCAATAGCTTCAATTTGATTTAGTTTGGTTTCTGGCATATTAGAGAAAAAATCATCTAAAGTTTCAGCTTTACTACCACATTTATGACAGATAGGAGTAAATCGCTGGTCAGGTTCTAGGAACACATAATAGTTTGATCCAAAATCAGGTTCTTCAATCTTAAAAAAATTAGTGATTTTGACTCGACGAAAGGGGAATAAAGATGTTATACTATAAGTGGACATTGGTAATACCTCCTTAATTTGTAGAGTGGTTTCTATTTAAATTATTGGAGGATTTTGTGAATGTCCATTTTTTATACCAACGGATTACGAGAAGAACCAAAAAAATAAACAGCGCTAATAGTAAAGTGGTTATAAAGGTTAATATAACAGGAAATATTAAAAATAAATAAAACATAAAATAAGCAAAAAAAGGACTACGGATCAGTAGGCTGAGGGCTCGAGTCCTTCCGGGCACTCCATTTTTTTATCCTGTTATGACAGCAATTAACCTCCATTTTGATAAGGGGGATTTTTTCATTATAATTTATATTAAATTTATTGATAAACTTTACATTTAATGGTATAATGTCACAAAGGAGGAGATAACTGATGAAAGCCACAGGTTTTGTAAGAAAAATTGATGATTTAGGTAGAATGGTAATACCGAAAGAGTTGAGAGAAGCCATGGGAATTGATTTCAAAGATCCGATTGAGATTTTTGTAGATGATGATAATATAATAGTACTTAAAAAGTATGCACCAACCTGTATTATTTGTGGTAGTTCTGAAAATATTATTGAACATGGGGGAAAAGAAGTCTGCAAAGAATGCTGGGATGATATGTTAAAAATAGTTAAATAGTTGAGAGCGCTATGCTTTGAGAGCGTTTATAAAGGAATAATGGTAATTTTATGTTTTGGG
>CAZSTU010000035.1:0-11487 GCA_964609745.1 uncultured Halanaerobiaceae bacterium | reverse complement strand
ATTTTTTATATTAGCTACTATTTAACTAAAGTTCTTATTAGTTAAAATGATATTTCAATCCAGACCATGTTGTGGTCTGATGCTTTTTTGACTGTTTCTATAAAATCCATAGCCTTAGGTCCAGTTCCAGGTCTTACTACAGCAGAACCTAATAGATTTAGATTATCAGAAGGTAGCACATAATCTAATAACATGTCTTCTTGAGTATTATTTCTTGCACCAGGACCAACTTCAATTCCTCCCTGACCAACCGGCAAAGGATCACTGTTAATCCTGTCATGTTCCAGTAATAGATCTGCTGCTTCATAATTTTCTTTTTCACCTGGATTGGCATTCATGTCTCCCATTACTACAAATTTGCTATCCTCATTTAAGCCCCCTTTTTGGCCGTCATCAGAGTAAATATAACTTTTATCATTTATATAATCTGCTATTAACCTTATTTCATCGTGATTTCTTTTACCATTTCTATTGTGTTCTCCGTCAAAAACCGGAGGTGTAGGGTGAGCCATTATTGCATGAATAGTTTCTCCATTAATATTTACCGGTATGTCCCAATGGCTTTTAGAGGACAATCTAAAGATATATTGAGCTCCTTTGGAATAAAATTCTGTTGGCATTTTGTTGTCCGGCATATCTTTCCAGCGGAATTTACGGAGTGTTCTAATTTCATCTTCTTCAATTGGGTATTTACTTAAAAATGCCATTGCATATTGTCCGGGATATTCACCAAAACCAAAGGCATCGTTGCCGTAAGTGCCATCTCCTGGTGTATCATCAATTTCACCATTATTATCTAAATCAAAACCACTATGAACTCCTGTGTTAGATTTACCAAAGTAAACATATTCATAATCAACACCATCTAAATTGTCTTTTTGTGGTTCTTTTAGATAATTATCAATAAATGCTTCTACATTTGTCCTGGATGTATTTTCACCCTGTTGAATATTATTATCCAGCTCATTAATCAATAGAACATCCGGGTTAACTCTTTGAATTATTTCAGCTGCAGCTTCTGCTTGAGGATCTCCTTTTTCCTGTACCTGTTCAGTGGTTAAATTTTCTATATTAAATGTTGCAAATTTATATGAATCTTTTTCTTCTTTTTCGCTATTGACAGTCATTTCATCTATTTTATTTCCTTTGCTATCTATTGCTTTTAATGTCAATTCCTTACCATCAACATCAAATTGAATATAATTGTTTTCCTCAATAAACTCCTGTACGTAACTGCTCCATGGTCCATAACTTTGTTCATATTTAGGTGCTCCAGCCCCAGCAGAAACTATTTGCCATACTGAATTACTGTAATCTCCGGAGGACATATTAGCTTTAACCGGTGTTTCAGGAGTTATAAGGGTTTTTTGATAATTATGTTCATGACTTGCTAAAACTATATTAGTTTTACTGCTATCTGCAAAAGTATTCCATAATTCATCTCTCATTTCTAATACATATTCTTTTTGTCCTTCATACCACATTGAATCATCTATATGACCACTATTGGGGAAAGGTGGTGAATGCATTATTGGTATTATATGATCGATTTGAGAGTTATTTTCAGCACTTTTAATTTTATCTTTTACCCAGTTCATTTGATTTTCCATTATAAAACCATCTAAGTTACCACCATATTTTTCTGGGTTGGAATTCCACCAATAATGTGTGTTTAAGGCAATAAAGCGTGTATTGTCATAATCAAAATAATAGGCATTTTCTTTATATGATGGAGCAGTTTCGTGTTCAGGTTTTGGTCCATTTTCAAAATTAACAAATTCTTTAGCAAAAATACTTTCTGCGCTATTATCTCCTTCTTTGTCAAATTGAATACTATAAGTACTACCATCATCATAGGAAGTATAAACAGACTCATGATTACCCATTAGCTCATAAATAGGTATCTCAGAGCCTATTAACTCTGTAGCATCTTTAAATGCATCTAATTGCATCTTAAAGTCTGAGACATTATTCGCATAACCTGCAACTAAGTCTCCACCATAAATGATGAATTCTGTGTCCCTTTCATAAGTGTCAAGAAGTAAATTAGATACCATTTCATAATTAAATGTATTTGCATAGGCATTTAACCCTTCTTTTTCATCTGTACCCCTACTATCTGACATATAAGTGAATTTGAATTTATCATCATTTGATTCGGTTGTGAATTGTGAATTATATTTCCAGGTATAATCATCATTAACATCAGTATTTTCAACTATATAGTCATATTTCTTTTCTGGATTTAAGTTATCTACTTTAATTTCGTGTTGAGTATCTTCTTCATCTGAAGTATATTTTTTACCATTTACCATTACTTTTCCTTTTGTAGGAACACTGGTATCCCAGGATATTACGGCGCTATTTTCTGTTATTTTATCTACAAAAGGACCCTCTTTAATAAATGGCAATAGTTTATAACCATTATCTGTTTTGGCTACTTTAAATCTTTCTCCATAGGGTACATTATCTAAATACATTCTATAATTAATTAATGCTTCATCTTTAATATTTAAATTTTCTAGATCGATATTAACTTCATGTTCAGTTTTTTCTTCTTCCAAGTTTTTACTAACTTCTTCTGTAAAAGCAGGTCTTTTAAATTTTTCTCCTTCACTTAACCCATATTCAACTTCTATATTTGAAATATCTTTAGTTGTAGTAAATTTTAGGGTAACACCAGACTCATAGGTGCTGACCTCTATATCATCTTTTAGTATATGTTCATAAAAGTCGTCTATTTTCTCTAAGTCTTCTGGGTAGGTAACCTCTTCTCCTAAATTACCTTTATCAGGAAATGATATTTCCAGACCACTTATATCTTTTGGTTCAATTTTAAATTCTCCAAAATCAAAGTTAACTGGTCCTTCTATATAATCAATTTCCTGGCCTTCAGTGGTTGGAGTTGCAGAATCCCCTACATTGCTACCAGCTATTTTAGTTTCACCACTACCGTCATCTACTAACCATTCACCGTGTCCGGCAGCAGGATTAGTTACTTCTAAATCTTTTATTCTTACCAGTACACCCTCATATTTTTCCTGACTAACTTCATTAGTTTCTAAAGTAATAGGTTCAGGAATTTCGCCCTTTCCAATAACTTCAACTGATTCAGGATCATTAAACTCAGTTAGTTCATAATATTCTTCTATCAAACCTGTAACTCTGACTTTATCACCCGGAGCTACTTCAGAACTTGATGAATATACCCAGATACCTGACCATGGTTTTTTACCGTCTTGCATATAAAAACCATTATCAGAAACAGCTGTTACTACACCTTCTGAAGTTACTGTCTCACCTGCATATACTGAAGCATCTCCATCCTCAGTATTTGATTGAATTTCTGTAATGGGAATTGTATCTTCAGCACTAACTGAAAAAACTACTGTAAAAATCATTAAAAAGGCAACCACGGTGATAAGGACTCTGTCATTTTTGAGTTTCATTATTTTACCCCCCTTTGAATAATTTATTTTAACTTTAGTATAAAAAAGAGCTATAAAATCTATAATTATACATAAACAGGTAAAAATTTCAATTATAATATAACATAAATATTTTTATTTTTTAAATGATTAAAATTAGTAAATGTTTCACAATTTATTAATGGAATTCTAGTAGTTATAAAAGGTGATTAATATTTTCTGAAGAATTAATATAAAAAGAGGGTATAAATCTTAAAATCGAGACAATAATTAATAAGAATTAAAATCTAAATTATGGAGGGGATGAAATGAGCAGGTATAATGGAGAAAATAATGAAGAGTATAGCCGTAGAAGATGGGTTGTGTTATTTGGTGGATTTTTGCTTTCTCTTATGGGTGGAATGAGTTATGCCTGGGGTTCATTTGTACTCCCACTGGTTCAAAATTGGGGCTGGAGTACAGCTGAAGCTAATTTACCATTCACCGTTATGATTATAGTGTTTTCTATAACAATGATACCCGCAGGCTGGTTGCAGGACAGATTTGGACCACGAAAAATTGCTGTGATAGGATCCGGATTATTTTTTGTTGGTTATAGTCTGGCGGCATTAATGCGTTATTTTCCTTATCCTTTGTGGCTTACTTGGACTTATGGAATTGGTGTAGGGACAGCATGTGGTCTTACTTACTCTACCATCGCACCGACAGCACGGAAATGGTTTGCAGATCGTCCCGGATTTGCAGTCTCCATTGCTGTGATGGGTTTTGGTCTGGCAGCTGTTATTTTTGCTCCCCTTAAAAAGGGAATAATTAATTTGATTGGAGTGGATGGAACTCTTTTTGTCATTGGGATTTTTGTAACTGTAGTTGCTTTAATAGGTTCCAGAATTATAAAAAATCCTTCGCAGGGATTGACTCCCCCGGCAATTACTGATTCCAATTCTAGTAGTGATTCTAAAACAGAAGTAATAGAAGATGTTCCTCCTAAAGAAGTTATTAAAACTCCAAGATTTTTTATGCTCTGGTTTGCTTTAGCTTCAGTTATAGGAGGAGGTTTAACTGCTATTGGTCTTTTGACAGCATATGGTGAGGTAAGACTTGAGTTAGCGCCTGCTTTTGCTGCTCTGGCAGTATCATTTTATTCACTGGCAAATGGAGTGGGTCGTCCTGTAGTAGGCTGGATGGCTGATAGGTGGGGCACAATTAAAGTGATGATCGGGGTTTATACTATTCAGGCTGTGGTTTTTCTTGCATTTCCCTGGGTGGCTACCAACTCCTTAAGACTTTTTGTGAGTTCACTTTTGCTTGGGTTGGGTTATGCCTGTACCTTTGCTCTATTCCCTGTGGTTGTAGCGTCAGTTTCAGGTACAAGGCATCTGGGGATGAATTATGGTCTGGTATTTAGTGCCTTTGGGCTGGGGGCAGTAAATAGTCTTATAGGATCATGGCTTCTGGATATTACTGGTTCCTTCAATTCTGCATTTCTTTTGGCTGGATTTGCTACTTTATTGGGCCTTCTTTTATTGGTTATACTTTACAGGAAGTTTTTTCTAAGGTAGCACAATTCAGGGGATTGGATAACATAAGAAGAAAGTAGTAATGATTATAAAAGATCTAATTTACAGAACTTTGCAGGACTTTAATAATATATATAGAAAAGTATATTTAAATAAAAATATATTTAAATAAAAACTAGAAAACGCAGTTAAAGAGAGGATACTAATATGAACAACAATAATAAATTCATGGAACTGGCTTTTGAGGAAGCGGAGAAAGCGTTGGATAAAGAAGAAGTTCCGATAGGTGCGGTAGTGGTCTTTCAGGGAAAAGTTGTCGGCAGGGGACATAATCAAAAGGAAACTAAACAGGATCCTACTGCTCATGCTGAAATGATAGCATTAAAAAAAGCAGCGAGGAAGTTAGAAAGTTGGCGTATGCCGGATTGTGAAGTATATGTAACCCTGGAACCATGTCCTATGTGTATTGGGGCAATGCTGCAGGCCAGGATAAAAAAACTGGTCTTTGGCGCCTTTGATGAAAAGGGAGGAGCAGTGGGATCACTTTATAATCTGGCAGATGATGACCGTTTAAATCATCGAATTAAAGTGGTGAGTGGTGTAGAAGCAAAAAGATCAAGCAGGATGTTAAAAGAATTTTTTAATAAATTACGAGCAAATATGTGAAATTATTAAGAGAGTATGTTATACTATCATTGTATGTTTCTCTAATAATTCGTGTTTATAATTAAAAGAGTTTATAAATAAAGGAGGGAAATTGTGAAAAAAGTATCTAAAAATAAGCTTGATAGAAATATAGGGTTTTTTGCAGCTTTTTCTATAGGAACAGGAACCATGATAGGTGCTGGAATATTTGTCTTACCCAAAATTGCTATTGCTGAGGCAGGTCCTGCAGTAATAATATCTTTTTTGCTTGGTGGTTTAATTTCTCTTTCTACAGCTATCAGTATGTCTGAACTGGCAACCGGAATGCCTCGTGCGGGTGGTAGTTATTTTTTTATAAGCAGGGCAATGGGTCCTGTTTTTGGAACAATTATAGGGCTTGGGGCCTGGTTAGGACTTGTATTTAAAGGGTCTTTTGCTTTGGTAGGGTTGGCTGAATATTTTAGTTATCTATTTCCAGTACCTATTGTTATTACAGCTATAATTGGTGGATTACTATTAATTTATATTAATTATCGAGGTGCGGAAAGCAGTGGTGCTTTGCAAAATGCAATAGTAATAGGTCTTGTAGCTATTTTAGGCTTATTTATAATAAGGGGAAGCTTTAGTCTTGAGGGAGAATATTTTTCGCCTTTTATGCCCTATGGTTATAGTTCGGTTTTGGCCACTACAGGCTTGATCTTTGTATCTTATCTGGGGATTGCTAAAATGGCTGCAATCTCAGAAGAGGTGAAAAATCCTGGCAAAAACTTACCAAGGGCCTTTATATCTTCTGTGATCTTTGTGACTTTACTTTATATAGGTGTTATGTTTGTTATAAATGGTATTTTACCTTTTGAACAAATTAAAGTTAGTGATAGTCCTTTAATTGATGCAGCCCGTTTTATGGGAGGCAGACCGGGTGTAATAGCAATAATAATTGCTGGTTTTTTTGCTACAGTTTCTACAGCAAATGCTGCATTGTTATCATCTTCACGTTTTCCCTTTGCTATGGGACGTGATAATTTAATGCCAGGTTGGTTTGTGGCCATTCATGAAAAATTTGGTACTCCCTTTAGAGCTATTTTGACAACAGGAATTACTATGATTGTTCTATTATTGCTTTTTAATGTCGAACAACTGGCTAAGATGGGTAGTGTTTTTAATATATTAATATTTATATTATTAAATGTTTCTGTAATAATACTAAGATATAACAAAAAAGAGTGGTATGATCCAGAATTTCGTGACCCATTTTACCCCTTTACCCAGATATTTGGGATTTTTGCCAGTTTGTCATTGTTACCTCAGCTCGGTATTGTGCCGTTATTTTTCTGTGTAGTGGTAGTGGCTGGGGGAGTATTGTGGTTTAAATTATATGGTAAAGAACAGGCACTACCCCAATATAATCTTTTTGATATGCTGGAAAAAGAAGAAGTGCCTGCTTCGATAAGTGGGGTTCACAAGAGAATACTTGTTAGTCTGGCTAAACCAGAACATGAATTTGATTTATTAAAGCTGGCCAGTTATCTGGGGGATTCAATAATTGGTTTTCATGTAATAAAAGTACCTCCACAGACAGGGCTGGAAGAGGCCAGGGCTGATTATAAAGTCCATCAAAACAGATATAAAATTGATCATCTTATAGAAGAAAAATTTAAAGATAATATGGGTCAGGTTAAAGGTGAGAAAAGATACACAGAAGTTTTCAGCCATAATGTTCCTAAAGCCGTAATTAATGAAGCCGAAAAACAGAAAATAGATTTAATATTAATGGGCTGGAAAGAAGGTAATAGATTTCATCATGTTGCCGGCAGTGTAACTGAACAGGTGTTAAAATCAGGCAAAAGTCATGTAGCAGTACTCAAAGGACATATGCCTTCTGAAATCAATAATATTACTGTTCCCTTTGGTGGTGGTGATAATTCACGTTATGCTTTTTATCTCGCTAAAAGATTGGCTTCTGAAGTAAATGCAGATGTAAAATTATTAAGAGTAGTTAATCCGGAAATTAGTGATAATGACTTGAAAATGGTCAGGGAGGGTCTTGAGGAAGAGCTGGAATTTGATAAATCTCTTTGTAATATTGATTATGAAATTATAAAACGTTATTCAAGAAAAGATGCTATAATAGCTGAATCCCGTGAATGTGATATATTAATTATGGGAGATTCCAATGAACGTTTTAGGCTATCATTACTGGGGAATATACCCCGTAAAGTAGCACTCAATGTTGAACTGCCTCTTATTTTGGTTAGAAGATATCGTCCTTTATCCAGAGAGAGGATATTAGGTATGATAAAGTGTTGAGATAATTATATATTAAAATGTTAAATACTTTATAATAAGGCAATATATATAGTGTTAAGATATAAATAAATCAATTTGTAAAAAATTTAAAGATGGAGAGTCATAGTTTAAAAGATTGTACAATTATAGATCTGTTTTTAAATTGATTAAACTACTAAAATAGACTGCAGTTGTTGTTATTTTAAGGAGGCAATAAAGATGGCTAATATTTCAAAACATAAGCTTGATAGAAATATAGGATTTTTTGCAGCTTTTGCTATAGGTACGGGAACAATGATTGGGGCTGGTATATTTGTCCTGCCAAATATAGCTCTATCCAGTGCCGGTCCTGCTGTTATTTTTTCCTTTTTTTTAGGTGGGTTAATATCAATGGCCACTGCCCTGAGCATGGCAGAACTGGCAACCGGGATGCCTAGAGCAGGAGGAAGTTATTATTTTATAAGCAGGGCAATGGGGCCTGTTTTTGGTACAATTATTGGGCTGGGAACATGGCTTGCTTTAATATTTAAAGGGTCTTTTGCCCTGGTAGGTCTGGCAGAATACTTAAATATATTAGTTCCTGTTCCTGTACTATATATTGCTATAGCAGGTGGGTTAATTCTCCTTTATGTTAATTATAGAGGGGCCGAAAATAGCAGTAGTCTGCAGAATCTGATAGTTGTAGGTTTAATAATCATATTAGGTATTTTTATTACTTCCGGTAGTTTTAAACTGGAGAGTAGTAATTTTACTCCTTTTATGCCCTATGGATATGGCTCAGTTTTGAGTACCACCGGATTAATTTTTGTGTCATTTCTGGGTATAACCCAGCTGGGGGCAATTTCAGAAGAAGTTAAAAATCCCGGCAAAAATTTACCACGAGCTTTTATAACATCTGTAGCTTTTGTTACCTTATTATATATTGGTGTAATGATTGTGATTTCAGGTTTGTTCACTCTGGAAGAAGTAGCAGTGAGTGAAGCTCCTTTGATAGATGCTGGAGAGATGTTAGCAGGGAGGATAGGGATACTGGCTTTAATTGCAGCCGGTTTTTTTGCTACAGTTTCTACAGCTAATGCTGCTCTTTTATCTTCATCCCGCTTTCCTTTTGCCATGGGCCGTGATAATCTGATGCCCGAGTGGTTTGTAGATATTCATGAAAAGTTCGGTACACCTTTTAGATCAATAGTTGCTACCGGTCTTACTATGATTTTACTTTTATTACTCTTTAATGTAGAACAGCTGGCAAAGTTGGGCAGTACATTTAATATTCTCATATTTGTATTAATGAATGTATCTGTTATTATATTGCGCTACAATAAAAAGGAATGGTATGATCCGGAATTTCGTGATCCATTTTATCCATTCACACAGATATTTGGTATTATAGGTAGTTTATCGTTACTACCTTTACTGGGTACTTTACCTTTAATTTTTTCACTAATAGTGATTACAGCGGGTATATTATGGTTTAAATTGTATGGTAGAGGACGGGCTGTACCAGAATATAATCTTTTTGATATGCTGGAAAAAGAAGAGGTTCCCGTTTCCTTAAGTCAAGTAAAAAAAAGAGTGCTTGTATCATTGGCTGACCCTGAATTTGAACGTGATTTATTGAGTCTGGCAGGTTATCTGGGAGATTCAATTGTTGGTTTACATGTTATCAAAGTTCCTCCCCAGACCGGTCTTCATGCTGCCAGAAAAGATCATGAAAGTCATCTGGATAGATATAAAATTGACCATCTTCTCGAAGATAATTTTGAAGAGATTATTGGTAATAAAGAAGGGAATCAAAAATATGTTGAAGTTTTCAGTCATGATGTAGCCAGTGCTATAAGGGGGGAAGCGGAACAGCAGAAAGCTGATCTTATATTGATGGGCTGGAGGGAAAAAGATAGATTTCATCCGATTGCCGGGAGTGTGACAGAACAGATATTAAAATCAGCCCGCAGCCATGTGGCTATTTTGAAAGGTCATTTACCGGAAAAAATAAATAAAATAATTGTACCATTTGGTGGAGGCGAAAATGCCCGTTATGCTTTATATCTGGCCAGAAGACTTGCTGTAGTAGTTGATGCCCGCGTTAAACTTTTAAGAATTATCAGTCCGGAAATAGATGAAAATGATAGAAAAATGATAACAGAAAGTCTGGAAGAAGTACTGGAATTTGATGAAGCAAAGTGTGAAGTTGAATATGAAATAAGAGAAAAATACTCCAGGTTGGACACTATCATAGAAACTGCTGATGAAGCAGATATTATGATTATGGGTGATTCAAATGAACGATTCCGTTCTTCACTTCTGGGTAATATACCTCGCAAGGTGGCTTTAAATGTTGAAGAACCGCTAATACTTGTGAGGAGATATAAACCCTTATCTAAAGAAGGGATGATCGGTCTGATCAAGGGAACAATTTATAGATCCTGATAATTTTTAGCCCCCCTTTCGGGGGTTTTTTTATTTTAAATTGTTAATTACTTTATATTTATAGAGATGAGAGGATGATAATATAAAATTACAATCTAATGTTCAAAATATATTTTTTCTTTTTATTAATTTAATTTCTAATAATTTTAAATTATAAATATAAAATTATAAAATAATTTTATCTCATTATTAAAGGAGGGGTGATTGGTGATGGGTGGGGGCTCTAAGCACAAATTGGACAGAAATATTGGATTTTTTGCGGCTTTTTCTATAGGAACAGGTACAATGATAGGTGCAGGTATATTTGTGTTACCCAATATAGCCATAGCCAGTGCCGGTCCTGCAGTAATATTTTCCTTTTTATTGGGAGGGCTAATATCACTTGCTACGGCACTTAGCATGGCTGATTTAGCATCAGGCATGCTCAGAGCTGGAGGTAGTTATTTTTTTATAAGCAGGGCAATGGGACCGGGTTTTGGCACAATTATTGGGTTGGGAGCCTGGCTTGGTTTAGTATTTAAGGGTGCCTTTGCTCTGGTAGGACTGGCAGAATATTTTAATTATTTATTTCCGTTTCCAATTATAATTACAGCAATACTTGGTGGTATTATATTAATTTATATTAATTATAGGGGAGCAAAAAGCAGTGGGGTCTTACAGAATGCAATTGTAATAGGATTAGTAATAATATTAGGTATATTAATTATAAAGGGAAGTTTTGAGATTAAGAATGAAAATTTTGAGCCATTCATGCCTTATGGTTATAGTTCTATTTTGGCTACAACTGGATTGATATTTGTTTCATATCTGGGTATTGCAAAAATGGCAGCTATTTCTGAGGAAGTTAAAAATCCAGGAAAAAATTTACCCAGGGCCTTTATTTCAGCGGTTATATTTGTTACTCTTCTCTACATGGGAGTAATGTATATAATAAATGGCTTAATACCTTTTAATGAAGTAATAGAAAGTAATACTCCTTTAATAGATGCTGCCCGCCTTGTTGGGGGAAAAACAGGATTTACTGCAATAATTATTGCTGGTTTTTTTGCCACAGTTTCCACAGCAAATGCAGCACTATTATCTTCATCACGTTTTCCTTTTGCCATGGGAAGAGATAATCTTATGCCAGGCTGGTTTGTAGCCATTCATGAAAAATTTGGTACACCATTTAGAGCAATAATTAC
>CAZSTU010000034.1:10745-14990 GCA_964609745.1 uncultured Halanaerobiaceae bacterium | reverse complement strand
ATGACAAAATTCCTTATTTTCCTACTTCTACTGTTGCAGGACACTCAGGTCAATTGATAATCGGTGAAAAACATGGGGAAAAAATTATTGCAATGAAAGGTAGAGTTCATTTTTATGAAGGTTACACTATGAAAGAAATAGTATTTCCGATCTGGGTAATGAAGGAACTAGGGATAAATAAGCTTATAGTCACAAATGCAGCCGGAGGTCTTAATAAAACTTTTAGGCCCGGTGATTTAATGATCATTACTGACCATCTAAATTTTATGGGTACAAATCCATTAATAGGTCAAAATGATAATGAAATAGGTCCCCGCTTTCCTGCTATGACTGAAGCTCATCCTGAAGATATGATTAAAACTGCAGAAAAAGCTGCCCAAAAAGCAGATATTCATATTATGAAAGGGGTTTATGTGGCCATAACTGGACCTGTATATGAAACAACAGCTATGAGTAAATTTCAAAGATTAATTGGGGCAGATGCAGTGGGAATGTCTACAGTTCCTGAATTAATAGCTGCAACTCATGCAGGTATAAAAAATCTGGCAATTTCCTGTATCACTGATATTGTTAGAGATAATCCTGAAGACGCCTTAACTCATGAAGAAGTAGTTGAAGTAGCACAAAAAACAAAACCTATTTTTAAAAATTTAATGGATAATATAATAGAACTTCTATAATATTTTTAAATAATCCATACAAGAACTGTTTAAGGTTGCACCAGAGGCACTCCCTATTTAAATAATCCATACAAGAACTGTTTAAGGTTGCCTAATCAGGAGATATTTGTCTCTTGATTAGGTAAAACATACTGGTGATGATACATTTCAATCATATCAAAGTCTTAATCAATTAATTTTGTGTAAAAAAGCTCAGTTTACTGAGACATTAATTTCCTTACAGACTTATTTAAGTTAATTAACTTATAATTTTTAAGATCAACAATTAAATTTATATGTAATCAATAATAATAATTGCTATAAATTACTTCCTTGTCATAAAATTTTTTAATATATTTGATTATCTATATTTTTTTTATTATAATATATATTGGTTAATATCTATTGTTAAATAAATTCAAAATATCACAAAGTTTTACATCCTTGGAGGTGTGATAATGAGTGCAAAAAAAACTAAAAAATTTCCAATAGGAGGGGTGAATTTACCGGAAAGAAAAAATTTAACTAGAAATAAAAGTATAGAAAAAATGTCAGAACCGGATGAAGTGGCTATACCTATAGCCCAACACATTGGTGCTCCGGCCAAACCAATAGTTAAAAAAGGAGATAAGGTTAAAAAAGGAGACTTAATAGCAAAATTTGATGAAGGTCTTAGTGCCAGGATACATGCCAGTATTGGAGGAATAGTTCAGGGTACGGTTAAAAGACCAATGCCAGAAAGAGGAGAAATGGAATGTATTTTAATCAAAAAGGATGATAAAAAGCAAAATTTAAATAATTTCGAAATTGCGAAAAATGAAGATATAACTCCTGAAATCATAAGAGAGAGAGTTGAAAAAGCAGGTGTAGTTGGTTTAGGAGGAGCCTGTTTTCCAACACATGTTAAATTAAATCCCCCTGAAGAAAAAGAAATTGATACAGTAATTATTAATGGGGCTGAATGCGAACCATTTCTGACGGTAGACCACAGGTTACTACTTGAAGAGTATACAGCATTGTTTAGAGGTCTACAGCTTATAAAAAATGCAGTTGGAGCCCAAAAGGGGATTATAGCTATAGAGGTTAACAAACAGGATGCCATTGACAAACTTCAGGAAAAAATAACTGACTGGCCTGATCTGGAAGTAACTCCGCTTGATACCAGATATCCCCATGGAGCAGAAAAGCATCTGATAAAGGCAGTTTTAGATAGAGAAGTACCACTGGGAGAATTACCCATGGAAGTAGGAGTAGTGGTCAATAATGTACAAACTGCTATCAAAATAGCCCGGGCTGTTGACGAAGGTAGCCCTTTAATTAGTAGGGTTATTACGGTAAGTGGAGATGCACTAAAAAAACCTACCAATCTTGAGGTTCCAATAGGTACTTCCATAAAAGATGTAATTGAATATTGTGGTGGTGCCAGCACTGATAAATTTCAAGTTGTTGTGGGAGGGCCCATGACCGGTATTAATGCAGATAACACCAGCACTCCGATCACAAAGGGTACCTCTGGAGTTGTCTTAATTCCTGCTGATGAATATTCGGATAGTGAAAAAAGAGCATGTATAAGATGCGGTAAATGTGTGGATGTTTGCCCAATGTATCTGTCTCCAAATCGGATCTGTGACTTTGTTAATAATGATTTAATTGATCAGGCAGTAAATATTGGTCTCATGGATTGTATAGAATGTGGAGCTTGTGCCTATGTATGTCCATCCAAAAGACCTCTGGTCCGCTGGATAAAACGTGGTAAGGCTCGGGCAGATAATTAATCAGGAGGTGACTATGGTGCCAAATCAATTTTCAACAAGTGGTCCTCATATAGAGAGTCCAGATACAATTGAAAAAAATATGTGGAGTGTAGTTTTTGCTCTTTTACCTGCTTTAATAGCTGCCGTCTATTTCTTCGGTGCTTATTCCATATATCTGGCTATAGGAACAGCATTAAGTGCCGTTATTTTTGAAAAACCTCTAGTTAAACACAAGTCATTTTTGGGAGATGGAAGTGCATTTCTCGCCGGACTGCTGCTGGGACTAACACTCCCACCAACTTCTCCCTGGTGGATACCTGTAATAGGTGGTTTTCTGACAATAATTATTGGAAAACATCTCTTCGGTGGACTTGGTAATAATATTTTCAATCCTGCCTTAATTGCAAGGGCTATTCTATTATTATCCTTCCCTGCTGTAATGACAAAATGGATAACTCCTCTAGACGGAGTTGCAACGGCTACTCCATTACAACAGGGTGGACAAGCTTTTGAATATTTCGAGCTATTTTTGGGAAATATTCCTGGAAGTATAGGTGAAACCTCCGCTCTTGCCTTAATTATTGGAGGGATTTATTTATATGTTCAGGATTATATTGATTTACGAATCCCATTATCTTTTTTAGCTGGTTCAGGAATTACGGCATACTTATTTGGACAGGATCCATTATATGCTATACTGGCCGGGGGTATTATGTTTGGTGCTATTTATATGGCAACAGATATGGTAACTTCTCCAGTTACCAAATGGGCAAGAATTGCCTATGGACTCGGTGGGGGAATATTAACTATATTAATCCGAGAATTCACTCCCTATCCTGAGGGTATAACTTTTGCAATTTTAATTATGAATGGTTCTTCTTATTTACTTGATAGTTTGCTTGAGGGGCCCCGTTTTGGTGAAGTACAATTTATAAAACGTAAATATGTAAAGGCCGGTATGGTAATATTAATTGCCGTCTTAATAGCTTTTGCAGGTATGGCCTCAAAAGTTGAGCGTCCGAATTATCCCGGTTCTTTAACAGTTCATCATCTGGAAACTGCCTTTGAGGATGCAAAAAATTTCGAGTTAATAGAACAAACAGACTCAGGTTATATATATGAGGCAAAAACAGATGAAGAATTACTGGGATATATCGGATATATGAACAGCAATGGTTATGAAGGACCAATAGAAAACTTAATTGTCTTTGATTCTGAAGGTGAAATTATAAAAACATCTGTAATTGAAGAAAATGAATCTCCAACACTTGGAGCCAGAATAAAGGAAAAAACTTTTCTGGAACAGTTTGAAGGATTCAACAAGAATGAAAGTGATGTAATAGCTGAGGAAGTAGAAACAATTTCCGGCGCTACTATCTCCTCTCAGGCTGTTAGCAGAAATGTGCGCGAATCAATGAATATTTTAGCTAACTTAGAAGACGATGAAGACAAGGTAAGTGGTACTTTCACCGGTGAAGGAGAAGGACACAAAGGGCCTATAGAAGTTGAAGTTACATTTGAAAATGGAGAAATAACTGATATCACAGTTGCAGAACATGAAGAAACTGAGGATATTGCCGAACCTGCATTTGATGATCTTGAAGAAAAAATAAAAGAAGAACAGAGTGCAGATGTAGATACTATTTCCGGTGCCACTAACAGCAGTAAAGGTTACCTGGAAGCAGTCGAAAATGCTATAGAAAAGTCCCAATCAGAACAGAAAAGCGACAGTGCCAGTGATGGAACACACAAGGGAAGTGCTGAAGGATATAAAGGACCTATAGAAGTTGAAGTTACATTTGAAAATGGAGAAATAACTGATATCACAGTTG
>CAZSTU010000034.1:0-10645 GCA_964609745.1 uncultured Halanaerobiaceae bacterium | reverse complement strand
CCAGTGATGGAACACACAAGGGAAGTGCTGAAGGATATAAAGGACCTATAGAAGTAGAAGTAGAAGTTGAAAATGGAGAAATAATAGATATAGAAGTAGCTGACCATAATGAAACAGAAGGTATAGGTGATGAGGCCTTTCCCAAAATCATTGAAGAAATTATTTCTTCACAGGAAATAGAAGTGGATACTGTTTCTGGAGCAACCAATAGTTCAGAAGGTCTAATAAAAGCTGTTAAAGATGCTCTCGAATAAAGCCTTATCGGAGGGAGGTCAAATAATGAATAAAAATTTATATGATTTTGAAAAAGTTCTTTTACTGGGACTTTTACCCCTGCTTGGCGGAACTAAAGACTTAAAGCAGGCACTTTTGGTGGGACTATCTACAATAGTCATAGCAGTAGTTATATATATAGTTAACAATATATTTTCTGCAGGTTATGAACAGAAATGGTACTGGTTAATTGGTATAGGTATTGGAATAAGCTATAGCCTGTTTCTGTTCTTGCCACAACTATTACCACAAATGGAAAATATCATAAACCATTCTATAGTATTTATAGGTGTTACCCCCCTGATATATATCGGGGCAGGAGATAAAAATATTAATTTTACTAAACTTATGAGCTGGTTTTTATTCTTTATGGTTTTGGCAGGAGCAATGAGAGAAATACTTGGTCAGGGTACTTTAATTAATTATAGCTTAACTCCTGCTGGTTCACCACCAATGGGGATTATGAGTAAATTCCCCGGTAGTTTTATTATAATAAGCGTTATCTGGGTTTTATTTGGTTTATTATTAAAATCTAAAAATATAAAAAAAGAGGAAGGGAGTGAATCCCTTGTCTGATACAGCCAGATTGTTTTTAAATTCATTATTAAATCAAAACATGACACTTGTTTATTTTTTGGGAATATTATTTATCATGGTGGAAGCTAAAAGTATTAAAAAAACCTCAATCAAAGGATTAAAATATATAGTTATAATTTTAATTGTTAATATTCTGGGTTGGTATTTTGCTTCTGTAATATTTCCAGGATATGTTGCTTTAAGACCTGCTATCTTTTTTATAACAACTATTCTGGGAATAACAATACTATTAAAATGGGATGAACTACAGGGTGAATGGCTGGGATTGCCATATTATATTTTATTTATAGGCCCACTTTATGGAAGTCAATGGTTGATCTCTTCAGCCGGTCATGATTATTCTCAAATGATTACAGTCAGTAGTGGATATATTATTGGTTTCTATATATTATTTGTGTTAAGTGCATCAATGAAAGAACAGATACTTGTATCAGATGCTACTCCCTTATTTAAAAGATATTCCACCCTTTTAGCTGCTTTAGGTATGCTGGCTTTAGGAATAATCGGTTTTCATATGTTCTAAATAACATCAAAGGCCAGGAATTAAATAAATTCCTGGCCTTTAAAATTTCATTTTATTATTTTTTTCTGTTATTACTTTTTCTCCTGACATTCTTTACATATCCCATAAAATTCCAGCCGGTGATGATTTACCCTGTGAGGGGTATTTTTTTCCACCTCTTTATCCAGCTCTTTTTTTACTTCCATATCCAGATCATATACTTTTTCACACTCAAGACATTTAAAATGATAGTGATCTTCGGGATTACCATCAAAACGACTATATGTGCTACCATAATCAAGAACAGTAATTTTACCCATATCACTTAAAACATTGAGGTTACGATAAACAGTACCAAGACTAATATTGGGAATCTCCTCCTTGACCTGTTCATAAATCCAGTCAGCCGTCGGATGAATATCAGTACTTTTCAAAATATCTAATATTGCTTTGCGTTGTTTGGTCATTCTTGTCTTTTTGGGCATATTTTATCTCTCCTATTTAGCAATAATAATTATTGATTTTATTTTAACAAAAATATTTCAAATCGTCAAGTTAATAAGTACTATTAGCACCTTTCATTTATTTGATTAAATATAATTGATTTGATATGATAAAGAAAAATAATATGTTAGAGGTGATATAAAATTGACTGATACAGAACAAAAAAGAGTACTAACAGGTGACAGACCAACCGGGAAGTTGCATCTGGGCCACTATGTTGGCAGTTTGAAAAATAGAGTGAAGTTGCAGGATAAATATGATACGTATTTGATTATTGCAGATGTGCAGGCATTAACAACTAATTTTGATAAACCAGAAAAATTATCAAAAGATGTCAGACAGGCAGCAAGTGATTACCTGGCTGCAGGTATTGATCCAGAAAAAACAACAATATTGGTACAATCGCTTATCCCGGAGATAGCTGAATTAACAGTATTTTTTTCAATGCTTGTTACTATGAATCAATTAAGAAGAAATCCCACAATAAAAACAGAAGCTAAACAATACGGCTACAGTGATATGACATATGGTTTTATAGGTTATCCTGTAAGTCAGGCTGCTGACATAACATTTTGTAAGGCTCATCTGGTACCGGTAGGTGAAGATCAACTACCACATATAGAACAAACACGTAAAATTGTTCGCAAGTTCAATAATATGTATGGTAAGGTATTTCCCGAGCCAGAACCTATGATCAGTGATTTCCCCAGGTTGTCAGGTATTTATGGCAAAAACAAGATGAGCAAAAGCCTGAATAATGCTATATTTCTTGATGATTCCAGTGAGGATGTAAAAAACAAAATCAACAAAGCTGTTACTGACCCAGAAAGAATACGTAAGGATGATCCCGGTCATCCTGAAGTTTGTACAGTTTTTGAATATCATCAGGCTTTCAATCAAAAAAAAGATACTGAGGAAATAGAAAATAAATGCAGGGCTGGCAAAATTGGATGTGTTGAGTGTAAAAAACAATTAACTGAAGTTATAAACAATCTCCTACAACCAATGCGGGAAAGAAGAGCTCATTACGAAAAAAATCCGGAAATTATTGATGAATTATTAATGAGTGGTACTAATAAAGCAAGAGAAATTGCAGCAAAAACCATGGATGATGTGAGGGCGGCCATGAAAATTAATTATTTTAACTAAATCTAGCATAAATCGATATAATTTCAAATACAAAATTATATATAGTTATTTTCGGGAAGGAGAAATATGGTGAAAAATATAAAGGTTGTTTTGTTATTTGGCGGAAGGTCGGAGGAACATGAAGTTTCAATAATGTCAGCAAGGTCTGTAATGGAAGAAATAAACAGGGACAAATATGAAATAATACCAGTAGCTATTGACAAAAGAGGTTTATGGCACAACCTGAATCAATCAATGACAGTATTAAAAGAAAATAAAGAAAAAGTTCCCTTAAAGAAAGGAAAAATCCCTGAAAGTATAATTCCATTCTTAAAAACAAATGCTGATGTAGTTTTTCCAATTTTACATGGTCCATATGGAGAAGATGGGAAAATACAGGGCTTTTTTGAAACTCTTGATATTCCCTATGTCGGATCTAGTGTTACAACCTCTGCTTTAGCAATGGATAAAGCTTTTATGAAACAACTGTTAGCACATAATAATCTCCCACAAACTAATTACAAAATTATTTATAAAAAAGAATATAATAATTTAACTATCAATCAAATTTATAATAAATATTTATTAGATTTTTTATTCCCAATTTTTATCAAACCAGCTAATCTTGGTTCAAGTATAGGTATTAGTAAAATAAAAACAAAAGAAAATCTTAAAAAGGGACTTAAAAAAGCATTTTCTTTTGATAATAAAATTATTATTGAAGAAGGTGTCAGGGGACGTGAGATTGAATGTTCAGTCCTAGGCAGAAGTGAAATAAAGGCTTCATTACCAGGAGAAATACTGCCGGCAAAGGAATTTTATGATTATCAGGCTAAATATGAAGATAAAAGCACAAAACTAAAGGTGCCTGCAGAACTTGATAAAAATATCTCTAAAAAAATACAGAATTTGGCTGTTAAAGCTTTCAAAATTATTGATGGTGACGGCATGGCCAGAGTTGATTTTTTCCTGGATGAAAAGAAAAATATTTTAATAAATGAAATCAATACAATTCCCGGCTTTACTCAATACAGTATGTATGCCCGCATGTGGGAGGCTACAGGTATTAAGTATAAAAACTTAATTGATAGATTAATTGAACTGGCTCTAAGCTAGAGGAGGCCTTTTAAAAATGGCTGATTTAGATATAATGCATGTAGACATGGATGCTTTTTATGCTGAAGTGGAGAAGCTGGATAATCCAGAATTAAGAGGAAAGGCTGTAATAGTCGGGGGTAAGTCAGGAAGAGGTGTGGTCTCAACAGCATCTTATGAAGCCAGAAAATTTGGTGTTCATTCAGCAATGCCAATGATTAAAGCCCGTAAATTATGTCCACATGCAGAAATTGTAAGAGTTAGACACAAAAGATATGAAGAAGTTTCTAAAGAGATCTTTTCTATATTCAAAAAATTTACTCCACAGGTTGAAAAATTATCAATTGATGAAGCTTTTCTTGATCTCAAAGGATGTCACAATATTTATGGCAGTTCCAGAGAAATCGGAAAAAAGATAAAAATAAATATAAAACAAAAAATAGGACTGGTTGCTTCAGTGGGTATTTCCTACAATAAATTCCTTGCAAAATTAGCCTCTACTTTAGATAAACCTGATGGGTTTAAAATAATTAGTAGTAAAAATAGCGAAGAGATTTTAGATCCACTTGAGGTAGAAAAAATCTGGGGAGTCGGTAAAAAAACACAAAAAAAGTTAAATAAAATGGGCATAAATACTATTGCTGAGTTGAAGAAAATTCCTAGAGAAAAATTAATAGAAATTTTCGGTAAAATAGGTAACTCTTTATTTGAACTTGCCCGTGGTATAGACCAAAGAAAGGTTAAAACAAATAACAAAAGAAAATCTATCAGTCAAGAAATTACATTTAATAAAAATATAAAAAATGACAAAAAAATTTCTGCCACTTTAATGAAAATGGCAGAAAAAGTCGGAAAAAGGTTAAGAGAAAAAAATCTTGCCGGTTATACAATTTTTATAAAAATCAGATATCCTGATTTTACTACTAAAACAAGAAGTATTACAAAAAATAATCCAGTAATTTCCACAACTGAAATATATCAAACCGGAAAGAATTTACTGAAAACAAATAATTTGTTAAAAAAACCGTTGAGACTTTTAGGAATAGGTATTAGTAATTTAACCTCTAATCCTTATGAACAATTATCTCTCTTTGATAAAAATACTTCTAACTATAAACTAACTAAAACTATCGACGAACTTAAACAAAAATTTGGCGAAGAAAGTATAAAACATGGTATCGAATTATATGAAGATTAATTTCCCGGTATATTATGCCGGGTTTTTTTAACTTACTTTCATTTCAAGTCTTAGCTTGTCTGCAATACGTGCAATAAATTGTGAGTTTGTTGCCTTCCCACTTTTTGCAGAAACTGTATTTCCAAAATAATTATTTAAAGCTTTTATATTTCCTCTATCCCAGGTAACTTCTATTGCATGTCTTATTGCCCTTTCCACTCTGCTTGGAGTTGTATGAAATTTTTCTGCTACAGTGGGATATACTCTTTTAGTGATAGCTCCTAGTAGTTCTATATCCTCAAAAATTAATTCAATTGCTTCTCTTAGATATAAATAACCCTTGATATTAGCCGGAACTCCCAGATGATGTAAAACCTCAGTTATTCGAATATTAATATCTATATTTTTTGAACCTTCGTCTAAGTCCTGCAGTATCGCCCTGCCATTACTGGAAGATACAGGCGGTTCCATTAATTGTTCAATCCGACATGATAATTTATCAAGACTAAACGGCTTCATGATATAATATGAAGCCCCCAGCTCCACTACCTTTTTAGTAAATTCTTCCTGTCCAAAGGCAGTTAAAATGATTACCCTGGTATTTTCTAAATAATTATTTTCCTTTAATTCCTCCATTACTCCGATTCCATCAAGTTCTGGCATAATCAAGTCAAGAATTAGAAGATCGGGCTGGTATTTTTCTACCAGCTCAATACCTTCAAAACCATTATAGGCCTTTCCCTTTACCTCAAATTTTTCTTCCTCACCAAGATGTTCCTCCAAAAGATCACAAAATTCCTTGTTGTCATCAACAATAACAATGTCAAAACTCTTTTCCATTATTGACCCCCCAAATTTATTTTTGTAATGACATACTATTACTAGTGTTCACGATATAATTAAAAACACCTTTTAATTTTTGGTATTTTTTAATATTTTATTAATATATTACTTTAAATTCTAATTAATACTTATAATTTAGGGGTTTTGGCTTTTTCATCCTTTAATATTAATTTTTTTTAAAATACTTTAACCATCCAAATAATAATGGCAAGCGAAAACCTCCTCCCACAGATTTTGTCCTTTCATTATTTCTGTCCTTATTTTTTGTCCAGGTGAAAAAAAAGTTAATTTTCACGGTTAAACCCTCCCTTTAAAATATTTTTATGCTTAAATCAAATAAAAAGTGCAATAAAAAAAGGATTTTTTGAATTTATAAAGAATATAGAAAATAGAGTGGTAGATTGTGGGGATGAGTGGGTAGAAAGTGGTAAGAGGTGATTATTATGTTTATGGGCGAATATCAACATAATATGGATAGCAAGGGCAGAGTTATTATACCTGCAAAATTCCGCCCAGAACTGGGGGATGAATTTGTAATAACCCGTGGTCTGGATAATTGCCTTTTTGTCTACCCCATGCGCGAATGGAGTATACTGGAAGAAAAATTAACCTCACTCCCCATTACAAGCAAGAATTCGCGTACTTTTGTTCGGTTCTTTTTTTCCGGTGCCACAGAATGTAATCTGGATAAACAGGGGAGAATATCAATTCCGGCCAATTTAAGAAATTATGCTGATCTTGATAAAAAACTCATAATCATTGGCCTGGCCAACAGAATTGAAATCTGGGCCAATGAAAAATGGGACTCATATATAGATGAAGCTGAAGACTCTTATGAAGATATTGCAGAAAAAATGGAAGAGTTGGGCATATAAAAAGGAGTGTGATTTTTTTGAATAATGAGCACCAACCTGTTCTATTAAAAGAAACAATATCCTACCTTAAATGTAAAGAAGACGGAATTTATATAGATGGCACTCTCGGGCGCGGTGGACATACAAAAGAAATTTTGAAACATTTAAGTAAAAAAGGACAATTAATTGCTCTTGATAGAGATCTGGAAGCAGTAAAGACAGTTAAAAATAAGATGAAAAATAAAAATAATTTAAAAATAGTCCATGACAATTTTACAAATATACCTAAAATCCTGAGAAGTCTTAATATAAAAAAGGTAAATGGAATGTTATTTGATCTTGGAATATCATCACCACAGGTGGATAATTCAAAAAGAGGTTTTAGTTATAAAAAGGACGGACCCCTTGACATGAGGATGAATCGCAAACAAAAATTAACCGCTGCAAATATTGTAAATGAATTTTCACAGTCAAAGTTAAGCAGGATAATTGGTAAATATGGTGAAGAAAACTGGGCAGCAAGAATCGCTGAATTTATTATAAAAGAAAGAAAGAAAAAAACAATTAAAACAACAGGACAGCTTGTTGAAATCATTAAAAATGCTATACCTGCAGGAGCCAGAAGAAAAGGCGGTCATCCTGCCAAACGCACCTTTCAGGCATTAAGAATTGCAACAAATAATGAATTAGAGCAACTGGAAGAAATGATTGAAAAAGTAATACCCTTTCTTACTAAAGGTGGAAGAATCTGTATAATTAGTTTTCACTCTCTAGAAGACAGAATTGTCAAACATTCATTTCGTTATCTGGCAAAAGACTGTATTTGTCCCCCTGATCTTCCTGTATGTAGATGTAATAAAAAATCAGAAGTAAAGGTAATTACCAAAAAACCCGTTCGACCTGCAAAAGAAGAAATCGAAAAGAATCCCAGAGCCAGAAGCGCAAAACTAAGAGTGGCTGAACGTGTTCTAAATTGAAAGGCAGGTGAATATAATTGTTAAACAGAAAAGAACGTTATGATTATAAAAATGTTGAAAACACAGATACTTATAATGATAAACAAAAAAAATCTAAATTGAACCTGCCATTATTAATTTTATTAGTTATGATTTTGGGAATAATCGCAGTAGTATATATAGGTCAAACTGTTAAAATTACACAATTAAATTATAAGGCAAACAATCTTGAAGATGAATTATCACAATTACAGGAAAAAAGACAGCAGTTAAAAGTAAAAACTGCCAGTGAAAGCTCTTTAAGTAATATTGAAAAAATCGCAAAAAATAAATTAAATATGGTTGAACCTGATAATTCCCAGATAATAGTTTTAAACAATTCCAATGAGGAAAAACAAACTGAACCTCAAAAAGATAATGGTATTATTACTACTTTTAATAAATTATATAATAAACTGAGAACAGTAGAGGCTGATTCTCCCTGATAAGGAGGCAGTGAATTTTAATGATAAATAGACCTAACTATATTGTTAAAAAACGTATTATTATAATATTTTTTGTATTATTATTTATTTTTATTTTTTTCCTTATAAAATTAACATCTATACAGTTAATAAATAATGAAGATTATCAAGAAAAGGCTCTGGAACAAAGACTTCGTCATTTGCAGGTAGAACCCAAAAGGGGGATTATTTATGATAGAAATGGCGAAGACCTTGCAGTTAGTGCAAGCAGCGAAACAGTTGTAGCTATACCACCTGAAATTAAAAACCCACAAAAAACTGCTGAAAAACTTGCTCCTTATCTAAAACTAGATCAAAGTGAAATTTATAAAAAATTAAATTCAAATAATAGTGCTGTATACGTAGAAAGAAAACTTGATGAAGAAAAAATTAATGAATTAAAAAAACTTGAGCTTGAAGGGATATTTTTCAAAGAAGAAAGCAAAAGATTTTATCCTAACGACAATCTGGCAAGTCATATAATTGGTTTTGCCGGCATAGATAGTCAGGGACTTGATGGGATTGAACTTTCATATGATAGTGAATTAAAGGGAATACCCGGAAGTATTGCAGCTGAAAGAGATGCATCCGGTCGGACTATACCTGAGGGAGTAAAAGATTATTTGGCTCCCAGAGATGGAGATAATTTATATTTAACAATTGATGAAGTTATACAGTATATTGCTGAGAGAGAACTTAATAAAGCAATGAACAATTTTAATATTAGTGGTGGCACAATAATTGTTATGGATCCCCAACAGGGAGATATTCTTGCTCTTGCAAATAAACCGGATTATAATCCCAATAATTTTTCTGATTTTACTCAAAAAGAATGGCGAAACAGGGCTATTTCAGATAGTTTTGAACCCGGGTCTACCTTTAAGATTATCACAACAGCAGCTGCTCTAGAAGAAGGGGTTGTAAATGAAAATGATCCCTTTTCCTGTAGTGGCCATATAAAAGTCAGTGGAGAACAAATCAACTGCTGGAAATATGGAGGACACGGTCATCAATCTTTTGAAGAGGTAGTTGAAAATTCCTGCAACCCCGGTTTTGTACAGGTTGGGATGAAGCTGGGAAGAGAAAAATATTATGATTATATAAAAGGTTTTGGTTTTGGTGAGCGTACTGATATTAAACTTCCTGGAGAAACCGATGGACTGGTTTATGAATATGAGGATATTGGACCTGTTGAATTGGCCACAATGTCTTTTGGGCACGGTATAACAGTAACACCTATACAGCTAACAACAGCGGTATCAGCTGTAGCTAATAATGGAGAATTATTAAAACCCCGTCTTGTAAAAAAGATTGAAAATGAAGAAGGAAAAGTAGTTGAAGATAAAAGCCCTCGACACAGAAGACAGATAATTTCTGCTGAAACAGCCCAAAGAACAAGGAATCTATTAGAAAACGTAGTATCAGAGGGGACAGGACAGTCTGCCCGGATAGAAGGGTATAAAATTGGTGGTAAAACTGGTACCGCCAGACATTATCGAGAAGAGGAATATGATTCATCATTTATTGGGATAGTACCGGTGGATGATCCACAGCTGGTTATTTCTGTGGTTTTATACGATGTAACAGGCTCTCCCTATTATGGTAGTCAAACAGCTGCTCCTGTTTTTCGCAGTGTAACAATGGACACACTCCGTTATCTTGATATTCCCCCCAACCTTACTTCAAAAAATGAAAAAACAGAACCTGAATCTGTAGTTGTCCCTGAGATGTTGGATAAAAATGTTTATTCTGCACAACAGGAATTAAAGGATAATGGTTTTGAAACAATAATTACTGGTGAAGGTGATAAAGTAATTAAACAAGTACCTGCTCCTGGAGCAAAAATTAACGAAAATTCAACTATACTTTTATTTACCGATCAATCAAGTCTGGAAGATAAAAACTATTATATTGCAGTTCCAGATCTAATAGGCTTAACAGAAGAAGAAGCTGAAAAAATAACCTCACAGTTAGGCCTGAAAATAAAAATAACCGATAGTGAAGAGGATTCCAAAGAAATTGCAGAACAAAAACCAGAAGCAGGACAGAGGGTTAGAGCTGAAACAGAAATAGAGGTTAAGATTTCCTCCCCCAAATGATTGGTTATTCGCAGCAATTATGATATAATATTTAAAATAGAGTACGGGGGTAAAAATTTATGAAGTTGAAAAAGATAATAAAAAATATTTCTACAAAAAAAGTTATAGGAAAAA